>NZ_JASCYH010000088.1:0-744 GCF_030011715.1 Gulosibacter sediminis
AGCTGCGCGACGAGCTGCTGGTGCCCGAGGTCGCCAGGCTGCATGCGGAGAACTACGGCGTCTACGGGCGGCGGAAGATGCATGCTCTCCTGAAACGGCAGGGGTGGGACATCGGCCGCGACCAGACCGAGCGCCTCATGCGCCTCGCGGGAGTGCGTGGGGTTCGCAAGTCGAAGAAGGTGTTCACGACCAGGCCGGACAAGGCGCAGGCCCTACCGCGGGACCTCGTCCAGCGGCGGTTCCGTGCGGACGCGCCGCGCCGACTCTGGGTTGCAGACATCACGTATGTGGCCACCTGGGCGGGCTTCGCATACGTCGCGTTCGTCACCGACGTCTATTCACGTCGGATCGTGGGCTGGAACGTCGCGGCGACGCTGCGCGCGGAGGTGCTGCCGCTGCAAGCGCTGGACATGGCCGCCTGGGGCGCGGACGGCCCGCTGGACGGGCTGATCCATCACGCCGATCACGGCTCGAACTACATGTCGATGGTCTACACCGACCGGGTCGTCGAGCTTGGCGCAACACCCTCGACGGGAACCGTCGGGGACTCGTATGACAACGCCCTCGCCGAGGCGGTCAACAACCTCTACAAGACCGAGCTGATCCGCCAGCGCGGCCCCTGGAGGACCGTCGAGCAGGTCGAGCTCGCGACGCTCGAATGGGTGTGGTGGTGGAACCATCAACGCCTGCACGGCGAACTCGGCATGCGCACCCCGATCGAGATCGAGGACGCGTACTACGCTG
>NZ_JASCYH010000089.1:0-656 GCF_030011715.1 Gulosibacter sediminis
TGCATGTGTTAAGCACGCCGCCAGCGTTCGTCCTGAGCCAGGATCAAACTCTCCGTAAAAAATGAGTTCAATCCAGAATCAAAACACCAAAATTAATCTGGCGATCATCATCCAAAATATTAAAAAAGGAACCAAATAAACCAACCAGCCGAAGCTAGCCAGTCACGAGGTAACCATATAAAAAATGGCATATGACAATTTATTTAGTGCACACTGTTGAGTTCTCAAAGACCGTTTGCTTCTCATTTTCACCCCGCGCTTGCGTGGTTGCTACTGAGGGCTCTAGGTTCTACTACCTCGGCGTGTCGGACGATGTCTGACGTAACCTCGTGGTAGTGAAGTTGTTGTTAGGTCGTCTACATTACCCCATGCTCGCCGTGGCGTGCAAGTGGCTCAAGCGCTGAGTCTGTGAAGACCCTGTCACTTGGGCGGCGACCGTTGCCTCCTTTGCGATGAGCGCCAGATGGTGTTTCTTTCGCTGCGGTGGCAACAGATGAATACTTTACGGAGATCCGGGGGGTCGTGCAAATCACGCCTGCAGCCCGGGCGTGTCGCCCGGTATTCCGGGGATCTCGGCGATCCTCGGGAAAACGACGAGGGGGTGTGCGCAGCACTGCTGCGCACACCCCCTCGTCAAATTCGCACGGTTATCGCAC
>NZ_JASCYH010000008.1:0-71521 GCF_030011715.1 Gulosibacter sediminis
GCGTCGGCGCCGCGCGAGGTGCTCGGCGAGGGCTGGCATCGCGGCGCGGGCACGGCCCACGCCGAGGTCGCGGCGCTCGCGGATGCGCGGGCTCGCGGCATCGACGTGCGCGGCGCGACCGCCGTGGTCACCCTCGAACCCTGCAATCACACCGGCCGCACCGGGCCGTGTGTCGACGCGCTGCTCGACGCAGGCGTCGCCGAGGTCATCTATGCCGTCGACGATCCGAACCCCGCCGCGGCCGGTGGCGCCGTGCGCCTGCAGGCCGCCGGCGTCACCGTGCACTCGGGTCTCGAGGAGGCGGCGGCCGGCGAGCTCATCCGCGCCTGGGCCACGCCCGCCCGGCTCGGGCGCCCCTTCGTCACGCTCAAGCTCGCGCTGACGCTCGACGGCAAGATCGCCGCGGCCGACGGTACGAGCCAGTGGATCACCTCCCCCACCGCCCGGGCCCACGCGCACGGCGTCCGCGCCCGGGTCGACGCGATCGCTGTCGGCACCGGCACCGCCCTCGCCGACGACCCGGCGCTCACCGCCCGCACGCCCGATGGCGCGCTGCTGCCCGAGCAGCCGCTGCGAGTCGTGCTCGGCAACCGTGAGCTGCCCGCCTCCGCCCAGCTCCGCGACGACCGCGCGCCGCTGCTGCAGCTGCGCACCGACGACGTCACCGCCGCCCTCAGCGAGTTGGCCGCGCGGAACATCCATCACGTGCTCGTCGAGGGCGGCGCGACCGTCGCCGCCGCGCTGCTGCGCGCCGACGTCGTCGACGAGCTCCACGTCTACCTCGCGCCGCTGCTCCTCGGCGAGGGCACGGCCGCCGTCGCACCCTTCGGCGTCGGCACGCTCGCCGAGGCCCGCCGCTGGCGCTTCGACGCACCCGAGCCCCTCGCCCCCGATGTCTTCCTGCGCGCCCGCCGCACCACCAACCCCACCCCAGAAGGAGCCTGAAGTGTTTACCGGACTCATCGAAGCGCGCGGCGAAGTGCTGCGCCTCGAGCATGAGCCGGGGCAGGCGGATGCTCGCCTCGAGATCCGCGCACCCCGCGTCACCGACGACGCTGCGCCCGGCGACTCGATCGCCGTGAACGGCGTCTGCCTCACCGTCGTCACGATCGCCGACGACGGCTTCACCGCCGATGTGCTGCCCGAGACCCTGCGCCGCACCTCGCTCGGCGAGCTCGCGCCGGGTTCGCCCGTGAACCTCGAGCGTGCGCTCGCCACATCGGCCCGCCTCGGGGGCCACATCGTGCAGGGCCACGTCGACGGCGTGGCGACCCTGGCCTCGCGCACCGCGGGCGAGCGCTGGGACGACCTCGTGTTCGAGGCGCCCCGCGAGCTGCTGCGCTACGTCGCCGAGAAGGGCTCGGTCGCGGTCGACGGCATCTCGCTCACCGTCACCGGTGTCACGGCGCGCGGCTTTGGCGTGTCGATCATTCCGACGACCTCGCGCGAGACGACGCTCGGCGCCCTCGAGGTCGGCACCAGCGTGAACCTCGAGGTCGACGTGCTCGCGAAATACGTCGAGCGCATGCTGCAGTGGCGTGAGGAGGAGGCACGATGAGCACCCCCGACTCCCCCGCCATCGGCCCGGCGCTCAACGCGCTCCGCGCGGGCCTCCCCGTACTCGTCGCCGACGCGGCCGACCGCGAGAACGAAGTGGACGCGATCTTTGCCGCCGATCGCGCGAGCGCAAAGTGGGTCGCCTGGGTCGTGCGCCATTCTTCCGGCTACCTCTGCGCGCCGCTGCCCGCCGCTCGCGCCGACGCCCTCGAACTGCCGCTCATGGTCGAGCAGACCCAGGACTCGCTGCGCACCGCCTACGCCGTCTCGGTCGATGCCGCCGTCGGCGTCACCACGGGCATCTCGGCCGCCGACCGCGCGACGACGCTTCGCGCGCTCGCGAACCCTGACGCGAAGCCGGGCGACCTCATCCGCCCCGGTCACGTGCTGCCGCTGCGCGCCGTGCCCGGCGGCGTGCTCGCCCGCGCCGGCCACACCGAGGCCGCCGTCGACCTCATGCGCCTCGCGGGCACCGGAGACGTCGGCGCGATCGCCGAGCTCGTGCACGACTCCGGCGAGGTCATGCGCTACCCCGAGGCCGCCGCGCTCGCCGAACGCGAGGGCCTGCCCCTCATCACCATTGCTGAGTTGCGGGCCTACCGCCGCTCCCACGAAAGGACCGTTGCATGAGCCGCGAAGGCGCCCCCACCATTGACCTCTCGAGCTTCGGCTCGCAGGCGGGCGCGCTGCGCGTCGCCATCGTCGTCGCGAGCTGGCACCGCGACATTACCGACGCGATGCTCGCGGACGCGGTCGCCGTCGTCGAGGCGGCCGGCGGCACCGCCGAGGTGATCCGCGTGCCCGGCACCTTCGAGCTCACCGTCGCGGCGATGCGCATTGCCCGAAGCCCGCAGGCGCCTGACGCGATCGTCACCCTCGGTGTGGTCGTGCGCGGCGGTACCCCGCACTTCGACTACGTCTGCCAGGCGGCGACGGATGGGCTCGGTCGCGTCGCGCTCGACACCGGCATTCCCGTCGGCTTCGGCGTCCTCACCTGCGACACCGTCGAGCAGGCGCTTGAGCGCTCGGGGCTACCTGGTTCACTCGAGCGCAAGGGTGCCGAGGCGGCGCAGGCCGCGATCGCGACCGTCGCGGCACTCGCCGAGTACCCGCGAGGCTGAGCCCAGCGAGCCGGATGATGCCGTCCAGCAGGCGGGCATCCAACGCTTCTCCGCGATCCTCTGGGCGCTGCCCCCGGTCAGTGCCGGATTCCGGCGGAGTCGCCCGCCGAGTGGCGCTCACCGGCGCAGGCGCATCCTCAAGGCCGTGAAGCAGGCCGACCTCGGCGCCCGCAAGATGCTCCGCAAGGCCGGCGTCTAGGTGGTTGCCTGGCACGTCGTGAACGTCTGGGTCCGGCGAAGGCATTTCCGCTCCCCGAGGCCGTCAGCGCCACTTCCACTCAGCCGCATCGCTGACAGCGCCACTGTCATTCGCGCCGCGGCGCGGCGCTCGCGCTATCCGGCGAACGCCTCGCCCTCGACGTGCGGCGGCTGCCGGCGGAAGCCACCCGTGAGCGACGCAAGAATGACGATGCCGATCACGAGCCAGACGGCACCAATGATGAGCGCGTTCGAGTCGAGCTGCGTAAGCAGCCCGATGATGACGATCGCGCCGATCGAGGGCGCGACGTAGTCGAGCAGCACGTTGACGCGCTTGCCCTCGCGCCGCGCCTTCACGGCGAGCACGACGACCGAGATGTTCACCATCGCGAAGGCGATGAACGCGCCGAAGTTCACGAACGAGGTCGACGTGGCGACGTCGAGGAACATCGCGATGAGGCCCACGACGCCGACGACGACGATCGAGCCCCACGGGGTCTGGAAGCCGCGGTGCAGCACGCCGAAGATGCGCTTCGGCAGCACGCCGTCGCGGCCCATCGCGTAAAGCAGGCGCGAGCCCGAGGCCTGCGCGGCGAGGCCCGAGGTGAACTGGGCGATGATGAGACCCGCGACGAAGACTGCCGAGAACACGTTGCCGCCGATCGTCTGCGCGATCTCGAACGCGGCCGATGACTCGTCGGTGAAGCTACCGCCGGGGTGCACGAGCTGCGTGAAGTAGGTGACGACGATGAAGATGCCGCCGCCGATGAGCGCGATGAGCAGGATCGCGCGCGGCATGACCTTCTGCGGGTTTTTCGTCTCTTCGGTCAGCGTCGTGACCGCGTCGAAGCCGAGGAACGAGTAGGCCGCGACCGCCGCCGCCGCGATGACGTTCGAGAATTGGGCGTCCTCGCCCACGAACGGCGAGGAGCTCACGAGCGCGCCCGCACCATCCGTGCCGACGACGCTCGCGATGCTGAGCACGACGAAGATCGCGATGACGAGGAACTGGAACGCCATGAGCACGAAGTTCACGCGGTCGGCCACCTTGATGCCGATGATGTTCAGCGCGGTCGTGATGAGAATGAACGCGACGATCCACACCCAGCTCGGCACGCCCGGCACCGCGGTCGAGAGGTACGAGGCGCCGATGAGCCAGATCACCATCGGCAAGAACAGGTAGTCGAGCAGCACGGCCCAGCCAACGAGGAACCCGGCGCGGCCGTCGATCGAGCGGCCGACGTAGGTATAGGCCGAGCCGGCAACCGGGAAGCGGGCGGCGAGGCGGCCGTAGCTCGCGGCGGTAAAGAGCATCGCGATGAGCGCGATGAGGTAGGCCGACGCGCTCGCCCCGGCGCTCGCGCTGGCGATGACGCCGAAAATGCCGAGCACGATCATCGGGGTGAGGTAGGCGAGCCCGAACAGCACGAGCGAGCGCAGGCCGAGCGTGCGGTTGAGGTGGGTGGTATCGGTCATTGCTGGTCCATTCGAGCGATGAGGTGGATGTGGTTGAGCGGCCGGATGCGCGGCCATGCGCCGGCGCCGGGTCGCCAAGTCGAGGGGTCGAGCCGGCCGTGGTAGAGCGGCAGCGGCACCGCTGCGTCGTCGTCGGCGAACTGGCGCCAGGGCACGACCGAGCCCTCGGTGCCATCGCGGCGCACGCGCGCGACCGCGTCGAGGTCGAGCTCGACGACGAGCAGTTCGGGCGCCTCGCCGGCGCTCGCGATTGGGGTGCCCTCGGGGTCGACGACGATGCTGCGGCCACGGCCAATCGGCCCGGCCGTGTTCACGCTCACGGTGAAGTTCTGGTTCACAATGGCGTTCGCCTGCGCGAGCACGAGCTCCTGCTTGCGGTCGGGCGTCGTCGTCTTGACGATGTTGAGCACGACCTCGGCGCCCATCCAGGCGAGGTGCCGGGTGACTTCGGGCCACCAGGCGTCGTAGCAAATCGAGATGCCGACGCGGCCGAGGCGGGGAAGGTCGACGACCTCGAAGCGCTCGCCCGAGGCGTACGGCTCGGAGGGGCGCCAGGGAAACACCTTGCGGTAGCGACCGGCGATCTCGCCGCTCGGGGCGAGCAACACGGCCGTATTAAATGGGTCGCCGTCGGCGCGCTCGACGAGCGAGCCGGGCAGCAGCCAGATGCCGAGCTCCCGCGCGAGGGCCTGCAGCGGCGCGACGAACTCGTCGACGTCGACGGCGCCCTCGCGCAGGCGCGCGTTCTGCGCATCGGGGTCGGCATTGTCAGCGCCGAACAGGTGGAGCTCAGGGTAGACGACGAGGTCGGGTCGATGCTCGGCGACGAGCTCGCGAACCTCCCGCTCGAACGCGTCGAGCGGGGTGCCGATCGGATGCGGTGCGGCCTGCACCGCGGCGATGCGGATGTGACGTGGCACGGTCCCTCCTTCGGGCGCCGCACGGTGACTCGAGTGCCAGCCGCGCGAATTGATCATACTGATCACTTATACGAGTCAGTATGCACCCCACCCGCCGCGAGCGCAATTGCGTGCGCGCCCACGCGATTGCCGCCGCGCTTGGCTGGCATCGCTACGCTGAGGCCATGCCCCGTCCGACCCCCGCCGCGCCAGAGCCGGCGCCCGCCGTAGCGAGCCTGCGCCCGGTGAGCGCGCTCGAGTCGGTGCGCGCGCGCATCCTCGTGGCGCTGCGGCTCGGCACGCTGCGGCCGGGCGACCGCATCCGCTCAGCCCACGTCGTCGCCGCGGGGCTCGACGCGAGCGAGATCACCACCCGGCGCGCGCTCGAATCCCTCGTCGCCGACGGCACGCTCGTGCGCCGACGCGGCGCGGGCGGCGGCACCTTCGTCGCTGAATCCCCGACGATCCCGGCGGATGCGGCGGTCGAGGCACTCTTCGCCGCCGGCTCAACCGCGCGCGAACTCGTCGACAGCCGCGTGCTCATGGAGTCGGCGCTCGCCGGTTTCGCGGCGCAGGCGGCCGACGACGCGGCGATCGCAAGCATCCGCGACGCCGTCGACCGCGGCGAGGCCGCCGCCGACTGGGCCGAGTTCCACGCGGCCGACCGCGCATTCCATCACGCCGTCGCCCACGCCTCCGGTGTCGAACGCCTCGACACCTACTTCGCGGCGCTCGAGTCGCTCTACGCGTACTTCATTCCCTACCCGATCGAGCACCTGCACGCGTCGAACGACGCGCACCGGCGCATCCTCGGGGCCATCGTCGCGGGCGACCGCGCGCTCGCGGCCGATGTGGCCCGCGCGCATGTCGCCGCGCTGTACAACGAGATGTTCTTCGCGCTCTAGGCGCCTAGATGTCGTCCTCGCCGGGCATGCCGCCTTCGTCTTCCCAGTTCTCAACACGGGTAGAGCTCGTCACGCCGAACTTGCGACGCACGCCGTAGCCGCCGTGCTCGTCGTCAGGGAAGAACTCGACGCCATACCGCTCAAGCGCGCGGCGCAGCGACAGGTTCTCGTCGGCGGTGACCGACACCTCGCTGAGCTCGAACTGGCGAAGCTGCTCGACGGTAAGGCCGGTAGCCGAGGCGATGGTCTCGCGCGACACCTGGGCGAGGGCTCGGCCCGCCCGGGCGAGGTCAGGTGGTAGCTGCTGCGTGCTCATGAGTGCTCCTTCGCGTGCGGGTGATGTGGGATAGGTCAGTCGATGACGGCGACGAGCTCGGTGCGAAGTGCCTGCGGGTCGGAGCCGGGGCCTGGGGTGACGTGGTACGACTCCCAGTATGGCTTGCGGGGTGTGCGGCCCTCCGCCCGCAGTTCGGCAAGGAACCCTTGCCAGACGTCAGCGAGCTCGGAGTACGGGCCGACGTGCATCGCCTGCGCGAGCTCGCCGCCCGGCAGCTCCCCCGGCACGATTGTCAGGCCGTTGAATTCGAGCGGCGACTCGAGCTGCGCGAGCAGTGGCATGCCCGCCTCGACGGTGACGTTGCCGACGAGCTCGGTGTCGTAGCGGCTGAACGCGAAGCCATCGGGCGCGATCGCCGCAGCGTCGACGGCGGCGCGCAGCACAGTGAAGGCATCGTCGAGAAAGGCGATCATTTGCTCGACGGGCACGCCCTCGCCGCGCACCACGGCCGTGTGCTGCGGCTTGCGGTGAACGAACTCGGGGGTCAGCTTGGGGGCGTCAGACATGGCGACTCCTGTGTCGAGAACATGTCGTCTCATCTTACGTCTCGGCGAGTTCGCGAACCCTCTGACCAACCACCGTCGAGATGCCGTCGCGGTGCATCGAGACGCCGTAGAGCGCGTCGGCGATCTCCATCGTGCGCTTCTGGTGCGTGATGACGATGAGCTGGCTCGACTCGCGCAGGCTCTCGAACACCTCGAGCAGGCGGCCGAGGTTCGCGTCGTCGAGGGCGGCCTCAACCTCATCCATGATGTAGAACGGGCTCGGCCGCGCCTTGAAGATGGCGACGAGTAGGGCGACCGCCGCGAGCGAGCGCTCGCCACCCGAGAGCAGCGAGAGCTTGTCGATCTTCTTGCCCGCCGGCTTCACCGCAACCTCGATGCCGGTCGTGAGCAGGTCGTCGGGGTTCGTGAGCGAGATGTCGCCGCTGCCGCCCGGGAACAGCACGGGGAACACCTCGTGGAATGCCGTGCGGGTGTCTTCGAACGCGGCCGCGAACACCTCGCGCATGCGCACGTCGATGTCGTCGACGATCTTGAGCAGGTCGGCGCGCGTGCGCACGAGGTCTTCGAGCTGTTCACCGAGGTAGGTGTGGCGCTGCTCGAGCGCCGCGAACTCCTCGAGGGCGAGCGGGTTGATGCGCCCGAGCTGCGACATTTCGCGCTCGGCGCGGGCGAGCCGCTGCTTCTGGCGGTCGCGGTCGTAGGGCTCCTGCTCGTCGTCGCCGTTCGGCACCGGCTGATCGGGGCCGTATTCGGCGACGAGCACCGCCTCGGCGAGCGACAGCTCGCTCGCCGCGCGCTCAAGCAGGTTCGAGAGTTGCAGCTTGCGCTCATAGATCTGCAGTTCGAGCGCGTGCACGTCCTCGGTGATTTGGTTGAGTCGCGCGCGCAGCTTCGCCTCCTGCTCGCGCAGTTGGACGAGCTCGCGATCCTGCTCGGCGCGCTCGCGCTCGCGCTCGACGAGCTCTGCGCGGGCCTGCTCGAGCGAGGCATCGACCTGCCGCTCGAGGGCGGGGATGCGCGCGTGCACCGCCGCGGTGCGCTCGAGTTCGGCTCGTCGCAGCACCGTCTCGCGCGCCGCCTTCTCGGCGGCCTCGCGCTCGGCGTCGCGCTGCTTGACGAGTTCGGCGGCGCGGAGCTGCTCGCTGCGCAGGCGCTCGCGGAGTGTCTCGAGGCCGAGCCGCGCCTCGACCTCGGCTTCGCGGGCCGACTCGACCGCATCCGCGAGCTCGTGTCGCTTCGACGCGTCGAAGACGGGCCGCGGCTGCGACTCGTGGGTTTCGAGCTCGCGCTTCGCCGCCTCGACCTTCGCGACCGCCTCGTCGACGTGCTGGCTCGCGAGTTGGTGCGACTTCTCGGCGCGGGCGAGCTCGGCGGTGGCCGATTCGACGCGCGCCTTCGCCCTGTTCAGCGCCTCACGGCGGGCCGCAAGCTCGGCGTCGAAGCCGCGGAGCTTCGCGAGGGCCGACGCGGCGATGTCCGTCGCCGATTTCAAGGTCGCGCGGTGCTCAGCAAGCTGGAGGGAGGCAGTGTCGATCGCCTGCTGCACGCGCTCGAGGCTCGCGGCCGCGCGGTCGCGCTCGGCGACGAGCTCGAGGCGGCTCGCGCCCGAGTCGGCGTCGCCGCCAGGAGCGATGAGCGTGGAGGCATCGATCGCGGCACCCGCGCGGCTCACGAGTCGCGTGCCGGCGGGCAGTTCGGCGAGGAGGCCGGCCGCGGTGGCCGCGTCGGGCAGCTCGTCGACGATGAGCGTGCGGGTGAGCAGCCGGGCGATGGTCGCGTCACCCGAGACGGATGCGGTGGCCGGGCGCAGCACGAGACCCGCGTCGGCGCCGAGTCGCGCGGCGACTTCCGCGAGATCGCCTTCGGCCGGTGGCTCAGCGAGTTCGGCGACGAGGTGGACACTGCCGAACGCCTTCGCCGCCGCCGCGAGGTCGAGCGCGGCGCCGCCGCTGTCGGCGACGATCGCATCCGCAAAGGCCCCGAGCGCGGCGGTGATCGCGCGCTCGTCGCCCGGCTCGACGCGCAGCAGGTCACTGACGCGGCCGCGCACACCGTCGGGATTGCTCGCGAGCAGGGCCTGGGCGCCGTCGTTCACCTCGGCCGCGAGCGCGAGGGCCTTGCGGCGTGCGTCGAGCGCATCCCGCTCGCGCTCAAGACCGTGCACCTCGTCGCGCAATTCGTCGACGGAGGTCTGCGCCGCGGTGACCCGCTGCTGGGCGGTCGCGTAGTCGGCGTCGAGCCCGCTCGAGTCGGCCTCGCCGGCCTCGGCCTGTGATTCAACCTCGGTGAGCTCGCGTTCGGCGGCGGCAAGTCGGTCCGCCGCCGAGCGGCGCGAGTTCTCGCCGCGGAGCACCTCCCCGCGCACGGCGGCAAGCCGGCCAGCCGCCGCATCCGCTTTGCCTTGCAGCGCGGTCGTGCGAAGCTCGTGCTGCGAGAGCAGCGCCGACTGGGCCGCGAGTTCGCGGTCGAGCGCATCGAGGTCGGCGCGCGCCCGCGCCGTCGTCTGTTGCGCCGCGTGCCAGGCCGACTCGGCTTCGGCTGCGCGCTCCTCGAGCGACTCGGCCTCGGTGCGCGCATCGGCCACTGCCTGCTGCGAGACCGAGACCGTGAGCGCCGGCTCGTCGAGGCGGGCCTGCAGCATCGATTCGCGCTGGCCGACGAGCATGAGGAAGTTACGGAGGCGCTCACGCACGCTCTCGAGGTCGAAGGCGACGCGGCGGGCCCGGTCGACGGCGTCGCCGCGCTGCGCCTCCTGGAGGTTCTGGATGCCCAGCACCGCCCGGTCAAGCTGCTCTTTGAGCACCATGCGCTCGGTCGTGCGCTCCTGCTCGGTGCTGCCGGCGTCGCGGAGTTGCTCGCGCAGCGTGACGGCGTCGTCAGCCATGATGCGGGCCTTCGCGTCGCGCACGACCGCGGCGATGCCCTGGGCGCGGCGGGCAACCTCGGCCTGCTTGCCGAGCGGTTTGAGCTGGCGGCGCACCTCGGCGACGAGATCGCGCAGTCGCTGGAGGTTCTGCTCCATGCCCTCGAGCTTGCGCACCGTCTTTTCCTTGCGTCGGCGGTGCTTGAGCACGCCCGCCGCCTCCTCGATGAAGCCGCGGCGGTCTTCGGGAGTCGCGCGCAGCACGGTGTCGAGTCGACCCTGGCCGACGATGACGTGCATCTCTCGGCCGAGACCCGAGTCACTGAGCAGCTCCTGTACGTCGAGCAGGCGCACGCCCTCGCCGTTGATCGCATACTCGCTGCCGCCGGTGCGGAACAGGGTGCGTTGAATCGTCACTTCGCTGTACTCGATCGGCAGCGCGCCGTCGGCGTTGTCGATCGTCAGCGTCACCTCGGCGCGGCCGAGGGGGCCGCGGGTGGCGGTGCCGGCGAAGATCACATCCTCCATCTTGCCGCCACGCAGCGACTTCGCGCCCTGCTCACCCATGACCCAGGCGAGCGCGTCAACGACGTTCGATTTGCCCGAGCCGTTCGGCCCGACGACACAGGTGACGCCGGGTTCAAATTCAAGGGTGGTGGGCTTCGCGAACGACTTGAAGCCCTTGAGGGTGAGGCGCTTCAGGTGCATGCGGCGGCTTTCGATCGGGGCGTGGTGGCCCTTAGTTTAGGTGGCAGCAGGCTGCCAGATGCGCTTAGGCTCGGGGGTATGCGCAATTCCCGTCGACTGTTTGCGGCCTCTGCCGCCCTCGTCGGCGTGCTGATATTGTCGGGCTGCATCTTCACGCCCTTCTTCTCGGAGATTTTCTACGAAGGTCCCACTTCGACCCCCGACCACACCGACCCCAACGATTTCGGTTTCACGGAACCCCCCACCCCCACCCCGTAGTTGGGGGTTGAGTGGTCGCCGACTACCAGCGGCGCATCGAGGGCCTCGGCATCGCCGGCGGCGCGGTCGTGTCGGGGTCGTTTCAGGCGTTCGACCAGGGTTATCTCATCGACGCGCTCGCCGCCCTCGGCCCCACCTACGTCGGCGTCACCCAGATCCCAAGCGACACGAGCGACGAGCGCATCCGAGAGCTCAACGCGGCCGGCGTGCGCGCCGTGCGCTTTAACGTCGCGCGCGGCGGCTCGGCCGACCTCGATGAACTCGAGCTGCTCGCCCGCCGCGTGTACGACCTTGCCGGCTGGCACGCCGAGCTCTACATCGACGCCCGCACGATCGACGACGAGCTCTCGCGCCGCATCGCCTCGCTGCCCGCGGCGAGTATCGACCACCTCGGAATGCACGGGGACGGCCTCGCGAACCTCCTGCGCCTCGTCGAGCAGGGCGTCAAAGTGAAGGCGACCGGCTTCGGCCGAGTCGAGCTCGACCCGGCCGCGACGATCAAGGCAATCATGTCGGTCGACCCGACCGCCCTCATGGTCGGCACCGATCTGCCCTCGACCCGCGCGCACCGCCCGTTCGAGAACGGCGACTTCAACACGGTCGCGGATGCACTCTCACCCGAGCAGCTCGACGCCGTGTTTTGGGGCAACGCGGCGCTGTTCTATCTGGGCCGCTGATCGCTTGACGCACTGATTGGTGCGAGCCAGACGCGATGCGCCCATCAATCTGTGGGCGGTGAACGACGCCGCGTTGACGCCTGAGTGTCGCTAGCTGTGATCACACGCTCAGCTGCCTCAGGAAACGACTGTTTCCACCCCCTACACGGCAGCAGCCTCTTCGAGCGCAGTTGCCAGATACGGTGCCGACGCGCTCTTGGATGATGTCGCGACCTCTGCTGGAGTGCCGGTCGCGACGACGTGTCCACCGTTGTCCCCAGCACCGGGCCCGAGATCGATGACGTGATCGGCCTGTGCGATGACTCGCATGTCGAGCTCGACTATGACCACGGTATTCCCCGCGTCGACGAGCGTTTGTAAGTGCGTAAGGAGTTGGTCTGCGTCGGCGCAGTGCAATCCGGAAGTCGGTTCATCGAGCACGTAGAGTGTGTCGCCGCTTTGGGCGCGCTGCAGCTCGCTGGCAAGCTTGACTCGCTGGGCCTCACCACCGGACAGCTCAGTTGCGGGTTGCCCCAGACGCAGGTAACCGAGTCCAACGTCGACCAGCGCGGTGAGTGAGCGCATGATGTCAAACTCTCCCTCGAAGAATTCGTGCGCCTCCGCGACGCTCATTGCGAGGATCTCCGCGATATTGCGTCCGTGCCACAGGATCTCGAGTGTGCTCGACTGGTAGCGGGTGCCGTGACAGTCAGGGCACTCTGTGTAAACGGAGGGGAGGAAGAGCAGCTCGACCATGACCGATCCCTCTCCCTCACAAGTCGGGCACCGGCCACCAGCGACGTTGAATGAGAATCTTCCGGGCTTGTAGCCGCGTGCACGAGCTTCCGGGGTCTCAGCGAATCGACGTCGCACGTGGTCGAACAGACCTGTGTACGTTGCGACGTTCGACCGAGGTGTTCGTCCGATCGGCTTCTGGTCGATGCTTACTACGCGGCGGATTTCACTGAGGTCTCCCGAGAGAGAACCCTTGAGCTCTTCAGGCTCATCAGAAAGCAGCATTTCATCGCCGTCGAGCACTGGCTCGTCAGTCTTGATGGGGCGTCCGAGATGCTCGCTGACCAAAGTGGGGACAACTTGGCTGACGAGGCTGGATTTGCCCGACCCCGACACACCTGTGACTGCGGTGAATGCGTGTAACGGGATCTCGACTGAGATGTTCCGCAGGTTGTTGCGTCCGATATTCTCAAAACGCAACCATCCTTGTGGCTTCCTTGGCTGATGAGGAGGGAGCCCGCTGCCGCCGAAGAGATAACCTCGAGTGACGGATTCCTCGACTTCGGCCAGACCTTCGGTGGGCCCGCTATAGATGACACGACCTCCACGTTCACCTGCGGCCGGCCCGATGTCGACAAGCCAATCCGCGTGGCGCATCACGTCGACGGAGTGCTCGACGATGAAGAGGCTGTTGCCGCTTTCCTTGAGCCCGTCGAGGATGTCCAACAGTGCACTGACATCTTGCGGGTGGAGCCCGGCAGAGGGTTCGTCCAGCACGTACACGACGCCGAAGAGTTCGGAAGTGAGCTGGGTTGCCAAACGCAGACGCTGAAGTTCTCCACCTGAGAGCGTCGGCGTCGTGCGATCCAAGGACAGGTAGCCCAGACCGAGCTCAATGATCGGACGAATGCGATCGATGAGTCCAGACCCTAAGCGGACGGTTGCCGCAAGTTTTTCGACCGATTGGTTCGGAGTTCGGCGGACATCAGGGGCCGTGGAATGGGCCGACCCTCCGGCTGCCACGCGCTGTTCATCCGCTTCGCGACGCAGGGCCTCGTCGAGGGCCTCACCCGATGAGGAAACCTCATCACGGGCATCAGTAGTTGCGTCTGCGGCCTCAGCGACTGCGGCTTCGATCAACGACATGAGCTCACGCAAGGGCATCTGTGAAAAGTCGGCGATGTCGAGCCCCTCGAATGTCACCGAAAGCGCCTCAGGCTTCAACCGTTTGCCATGGCATGCGGGGCACGGGGCCACTGTGAGGAACTCCGAGACACGGCGTTTCATCGAGCTGCTCTTCGTGTTCGCGAATGTGTCAAGCACATAGCGTCGCACCCCTACGAAGGTTCCCGAGTAGGTGGGCTCGACGCCCGCGGCTATGGCTTCACGTGCTTCAGCGAGGGTGAGTCGTGAGTGAACCGGGACGTAGGGCGTTTCGTCCGTGTACAGGATCCAGTCGCGGTCCTTCTTGGCGAGGTCTTTCCACGGAATGTCGACGTCGTAGCCAAGCGCAACGAGGACGTCCCTCAGCTGGTGACCGTGCCAAGCCGTGGGATATGCGGCGATTGCGCGTTCTCGGATAGTCAGTGTCGGATCGGGGACCATCTTTTCCTCCGGCACGTCATAGACGCGTCCGATCCCGTGGCATTCCGGGCATGCGCCCTGGACCGTGTTGGTCGAGAAGTCCTCCGCATAGAGCATCGGCTGCCCATCTGGGTACTGACCCGCGCGGGAATACAGCATGCGGACCAAGCTGGAGAGCGTCGTGATGCTTCCGACCGTTGACCGAGTGCTGCTCCCGCCGCGTTGTTGTTGCAGTGCCACCGCGGGCGGCATTCCGGTAATGGAATCGACGTCGGGGACTCCCGCCTGGTCGATGAGGCGCCTCGCATACGGTGCCACCGACTCTAAGTAGCGTCGCTGGGACTCCGCATATAGGGTGCCGAACGCCAGCGAGGACTTACCTGAGCCAGAGACACCGGTGAAGACCACCATGGCGTCACGCGGTACCGACAAGTCGATGTCTTTGAGGTTGTGTTCGCGGGCGCCTCGCACTCGAACGTCCGGTTGGATGAAGGCGGAGTTTTCACGAGTCGGTGTGGAGGGCCTGTTCATGAGCGAACGCTATCAACGAGTAGGTTCTGCAACCTGGCCAATCAACAGCAGTGCCGAACGGCCGGCAGGTCACGACAGATTTTCCGCGCCCGACGCCGACGCTCTCAACCCTTTCCGCTGGATGTCTCCCGGGTTCGTGTGCCGCGCCTGCTTGATTCGAGCGCCGCAGTTAACGTCCGGGCGTCATAGTCGCCCAATAGGCGGCGGCCTTCGATGAAAAAGGTTGGGGTGGGGTGAGCTCCGCTGGCCTCGGCACTTTCAAGATCACGCTCGATTCGAGCTGCGACAGCGTCGCTGTCGATGTCTTGTATGAAGCGATCGACGTCCAGCCCCAGCTCGCCCGCATAGCCGATGAGGTCCTCGCGCTCGAGCGCGTCCGGGTGTGTGAATACGAGGTCGAGCCATCGCCAGAACTCGCCTTGGATCGCAGCTGCTTCAGATGCTTTTGCCGCTAGGGGCCCGTGTGGGTGGTGAGGAAGATGTCGCACGACGTAGCGAAGATCGTCACCGAACTGCGCGCTGAGGTCTTCCCAGGAGCCAGTGGCGTGGGCACAGTATTCGCACTCAAAGTCGACATATTCGACCAGCGTCAGATTGGCGTCCTCCGGTCCGCGGATGTGATCAACTTCGGGATCGACCGGAGGGTCAAGCACCATGGGCAGATCTGCGGTCTCCTCGCCCCACCATTTAGCGGCGATCCTGAAAATCGACCAGCCCAGGGCGACGGCGAGCACCATTGACACCAGCACTCCAAGAGTCGCCTGTCGCCCTAAATCAGTTGTCGAGCCGAAGGCAAGACCGATGACGAGCAGGGAGACGGTGAACCCGATGCCGGAGAGCGCTGCACCGCCGAAGACGCTGCCCATTCCCACCCCTTCTGGTGGTCGCCCCAGACCCATCCTGACCGCAAGCAGCGTGGCAACGCCAATTCCGAGAAGCTTGCCGAGTACGAGGCCAAGAATGACTCCCCAGGTCACGGGTGAGCCGAGGGAATCAGCGAGCAGCCCACCTCTGAGGTCGACACCGGCATTGGCGAGAGCGAAGATCGGCACGACAAGCAATGCGGTGGGGCGGCGAAGAACTTCGTGCATTCTCTCGTTTACCGAGATCCCCCCGGGCCAGGCCGCGGGAGACACCACGCGCCGACGCGGCGCTGGGCGACTGCCAGAAGTCACGGAAAAGCTGGCGTGCAGCGACTACCTCGTGTCGCTGCGTGGGGTAGGCGGGAATCAGCAGGCCGGCTATCATGCCCGCGAGCGACGCATGCACCCCAGAAGCGACAGTGGCGAACCACAAAACAATCACAATGAGCACATACGGTGCCGCATTCCATTGTCGTGAGCGGCCAAGTACCCACAAGCCGACGAGGCAGGCGAGAGCGATCAACAAGGGAACAAGCTCGATCTGATCGCTATAGACAACGCCAATGATCGTTACTGCCAAGAAGTCATCGACCACTGTCAGGGTGAGGAGGAAGACACGCAACTGCCCCGAGAGTCGGGGGCCTACTACTGCGAGAGCGCCAAGCATGAACGCTGTATCGGTTCCGACGACAGCGCCCCATCCACCAAGTCCGCTCCCGCCGGACAAGCTGACAACAAGCACGTACACGAGCGCCGGAAGAGCGACACCTGCGACGCCGGCGATCACAGCGAGTTGAGCACGACTGCGATCACGCAAGGACCCGTGCGCGAACTCCTGTCGCACCTCTGGTCCGACGACGAAGAAGAAAATCACCATGAGGCCGTCGTTGATCCAATGATGCAGATCCATATGCATGCTGACGGGACCGACATCGAAACCGACTTCTTGGTGCCAAAGCTCGAAATAGCTTTCAGATAACGGCGAGTTCGCTCACACCAGCGCCAGTACAGTGACGAGCGCCAGAAACATCGCGGATCCGGACTCTGTTCGTAGGCTGCTCGCGAGTCGACCGAGAACTGGCCGAGCGGCCGTCGTGTTTTGCATGCACGAAGCCTAGTCAACCTTTGTCCACCGATGTAGGTCGCCGTTGACGGTGAGCGAGATCGTCCAGCGCTGCGTTAGGTGAGGCCGCAACCTGTTTTTCTGGCGTCTGGCGCCTGGCCGACGGTGGGGTGATCCAGCAGGGTCACTCGGTGAGACCACGCGACTTCAAGGTTGGTGCCGCGGGACGAGCGCCAGGGATCACCGAACGCGGGAACGTATGAACCCTGGCGTTGCCTCCCTGCGAGCTGACTACACCTCGAGTCGCTTACCCCGGGCAACTAGTACGCGAGCACATCGATGCTCTGGATGCTCGGTTCCGTGCTGAACAGCTCTCCTCCGTGTGCGGCGAGAGCCTGGCCCACGCCGCCCGACAGATGTGCCTGGCGGGCTTCGTTGTCGACCACGTCGAGGATTCCGAAGGTCAACTCATCGATCTATTGAGCAAACCAGGCCCGCGTGCTTTGTTCCTGTTCGACGATGGAGCGCGCGCCGCGCAGAAATTCCGCGACGTCTTCTTCCTTGCCGCGCTTGGCCATGAGTACTACCGACAGCGCACCCTAATTATGCTCGCTCACCCTCCTGACCGAGCAGTTCCACGAACGCGGAGGAGAAGGCGGGGAGGTCGTCGGGTGAGCGGCTCGTGATCAGATTCCCGTCGCGCGCCACCTCTTCATCGACGACGTTGGCGCCGGCATTGCGCAGGTCGGTGCGGATGCTCGGGTAGGAGGTCAGCGTTCGGCCCTTTGCGACGCCCGCCTCGATCAGCGTCCACGGTCCGTGACAGATCGAGGCGACCGGCTTACCGGTACCCATGAAATCGCGGACGAAGGCGACCGCGTCGGTGTCCATCCGCAGCTGGTCAGGGTTGACCGTTCCGCCGGGAAGCAGCAGGCCATCGTAGTCGTTGACTGACGCCGACTTCACCAGTGCATCGACGGAAAACGTTCCGGCCGCATCCAGGTCGTTGTTGCGGGCCTGGATCTCTCCCTCATGCAGTGACAACAACTCGGTCGTGGCACCGGCATCTTGAAGCGCCTGTCTCGGCTGTTCCAGTTCCACGCGCTCCACGCCGTCGGCGGCCAGGATCGCGATCCGCTTGCCATTCAATTCGTCTGCCATGTTCTGCTCCGTTCTGTGAGAGGTGGCGGTCTGCCCGTGCGGCAGGCTACCGGCTGTCCCTGGTTCGTGCAGGGAGGGGATGAAAGTGTCAGTGGCTACCGGGCCAGGCCCGCGTGGGTCTGGCGAGGAACCTAACCCAACAGTCTCCGTTCGCGCCGTGAAGTACTGCTCGGCGTTTGGGGCCCGCACAGGGGCAGGTGGTACCTGACCCTTGAATCCGTGCAGGCCGGAGTCGAAGGCACTCGCCCATTGTCTGGTCATCTCGGTGGCGTGATAGCGGGAAGTGCAGACTTCGTCGAGAGCGCCTTCGCCCGCTGCCGCGCGGGCAACGCCGCGACCCAGTCATCACCGCCCATCATCCTTCGGAGACCAGGCGTGAGGTCTGCCGGCGGGTCAAAGTCCTTCGTCAGCCGCAGCCGCTCAAACTAGCGCCCTCGTTGGCAGCGCGGGCAGAAGTAGCTCGAGCGATTCATGAATTTCTCGCGCACGATCGCAGTGCCGCAGCGGTCGCACGGTTCGCCCTGCCGGCCGTACACGTGCAGTGACCGAGAGAAGTACCCCGATTCACCGTTGACATTCACGTACAGCGCGTCGAACGACGTGCCGCCCTCGGCCAGCGCATCCTGAAACACCTGCTCGACGTGGCCGAGCAACGCGCGCAGCTTCGCCACCGAAATCGAACGGCCGGGCCGGCCCCAGTAGAGCCGCGCGCGCCAGAGCGCCTCATCGGCGTAGATGTTGCCGACACCCGACACGAGTTGCTGATCGAGAATGAGCGCCTTGATGTTTCGACCGGATGCGCGTAGTCGCTGGACGACCGCATCGACATCGAACGCGGGGTCGAGCGGATCGCGCGCAATGTGACCGACCTGCGAGGGCAGCAGCTCACCGTCATCGGAGGGCAATAGCCGGTCGACAGCGAGCGAACCGAACAACCGTTGGTCACTGAAGCGTAGTTCGAGCGCTCCACCGCCACGCTCGATGCGCATCCGCACGCGCAGCTGGCGCTCGTCGAGCGAGCCGACGGGCCGCACAAGCAACTGGCCGCTCATACCCAGGTGCGCCATAAGCGCGAAGTCGGCATCGAACGGAATCCAGAGAAACTTGCCGCGCCGCTGCGGCTCGCCGAGCACAGCGCCCTCAATACGGTCGACAAAATCGAGCGCATCACCGGCGTGCCGCTTCAGCGCGCGCCCGTCACGCACCTCCACCGCGCGCACCGTAGCGCCGAACACCGCGGGCTGCAGCCCACGACGCACGACCTCGACTTCAGGGAGCTCGGGCATGGCCGACCGACTAGGCCTGCGGCCGCTCGGTGCCGCTCAGCTCGTACCAGGCCTCGAGTGCCGCGGCCATTTCGGCCTGCTTTTTACTTGGCCCCATGCCGGTGGCCGAGACAAGCTGCTGCCGACCGCGGTGCACCGTGACGGTCGCTTCGTAGCTGCGGTCGTGGTCGGGGCCGGTGCCCTCGACGAGGTACTCGGGGTTCTCGGCCTTGTTCGCGGTGACGACCTCTTGCAGCGCCGTCTTCGGATCCATGGCGGCGCCGAGCCGGTCGACCTGATCGAGGTACGGGTCGAGCAGACGCACGACGAACGCTTCGGCCTCGAGGTAGCCGCGCGAGAGATACGCGGCGCCGATGAGCGCCTCAACGGCGTCGGCAAGAATCGAGTCTTTGTCCCACCCACCCGTCAGCTGCTCCGACCGCCCGAGCCGCAGGTACTCACCGATGCCCTCGCGCCGGCCGATCTCGGCGAGTGTCACCGTCGACACCAGCGCGTGATGGCGCGGCGAGAGCTCGCCCTCGCTGAGGTCGGGATGCTCGCGGTAGAGCAATTGCGCGACCGCCATCCCGAGCACCGAGTCGCCGAGGAACTCGAGGCGCTCGTTATCGGGCGCGCCATCGTGCTCATACCCCCACGACGAATGCGTCAGGGCGAGATCAAGCAGTTCGGGAACGAAGTCGACCCCGAGGGCCTCTGCCAGCGGAGCTGGGTCGGCGACCTCGGGGTCGTGCTTCTTACGTTTGCGAGCCAATTGCCTGCCTGAGACGTTCAGGCTTAGGCGTCAGCGACCTTGCGGCCCTTGTACTCGTAGTGCAGCGGGGTGCCCGCGGCGTCCTCAACGAGCTTCGCGCGGTGCGGGAGGCTGTAGGTGACCTTGCCGTTTTCAACGGTCTTGACGAGTGCGGGGGCCGTAGCCTTCCACTGCGTGCGGCGCGAACGGGTGTTGCTGCGGCTCATCTTGCGCTTGGGGAGTGCCATGCGTGCTTTCCTTCTAAGTTGCGATGTCTACACACCACCTGCAGCGAATCACAACGCACTGCGGGGTGAAGCGGTGTTGGGAGTGCGCTGCGGCAATCTTGCCGGCGCTGAGTGCCTGCATCCGATGCGGCATCTAAACCCAACTGGATACTTTACGCGAGAACTGTCGCTCACGCGACCCCCGCGACGTCGAACGGGCTACTTGTTCGGCTCGGATGCGCCGTTCGAGGCGGCTTCGTCGGTCGCGTCGGTGTCGCCTGACTGCAGCAGCTGCTCGAGCTGGGCCCAGCGCGGGTCGACCGCGTCTTCGACCTCGGGCAGGGATTCGGTGAGCTTCTCGCCGGTCTGCGGGTCGAGCCCGAGGCAATCCGGCTCGCACAGTGGCTGGAACGGCAACTCGAGCACGACCGCGTCACGAATCGGCCCCTCGAGGTTGACGACGTCACCGTCGAGCGCGTACTCGAGCGCCTCGTCGGCCTGGTAGCCGAACATCTCGGCGACGTGGCCCGACCAGGCTTCTTCGAGCGGCTTGAGGCACCGGCTGCAATTGCCGGTGAGTGTGCCGCGAACGTCCGCGGTCGCCAGGATGCCGTCGGCCAGCGTTTCGAGCCGAAGGTCGACCTCGAGCTCAGCGCCCTTGTCGAAATAGATCATGCCCTCGCCGATGCGTTCGGGCACCGTGACGTCAAGCTCAAGCTCGCGCATGCTGCCGGGCTTGTGCATGATCGTCGCGACATTGACTTCGTACGGGGATGCTGCCATACCCGTAAGTCTACGGCCGCGCGCTAGTTCGTGATCGAGGTGTCCATATGCCCTTGGAGAAATTCGCGCACAACCGCGGGCACATACGGCGTGACGTCGCCGCCGAGTGAGGCGACCTGGCGCACGAGCGAGCTCGACACGTGCGCGTGCTTGGGGCTCGGCGACATGAACATCGTCTCGAGCTTGCCGAGGTGACGGTTCACAATGGCCATCGGGAGCTCGTAGGTGACGTCGTTCGCGCCCCGCACGCCCTTGACGATGACGTTCGCCCCGACATCGGTGCAATAGTCAACGAGCAGTCCCATGCTCCACGAGCGCACGACGATGTTCGTGGGCGCGCCCGCGTCGACGAGCGCCGACTCGATGAGGTCGACTCGGCGAGAGATGGGGATCATCGCCTGTTTGTCGGGGTTGTGAACGACCACCACGTGAACTTCTTCGAACACGTTGGCGGTACGGATGATGACGTCGAGGTGTCCGAGGGTGACGGGGTCAAACGAGCCCGGCAATACGGCGATTTTGGACATAAGTGGATCCTAGACCTTGCGGTAACGCTGACTGTTGGCTTCTCGGGGATGCGTACGACAGATTACGCGTCGGTGTCGGGCGCTTTGTGCGCATCAGACGAAGCCTCGCCCGCGGCGGGAGCCTGTCCGCCCGGGGTGTTGCCGCGGCGCATCCGCATGAACACGATCACCGCGGCGCCACCGATGACGAGCACGCCGACGAAGCTCATGATGCCGGCGAGCCAGGGGTTCGTGCCCGAGTCGCTGCTCGCGCTGACGTCGACGTCGTTCGGGTCGACCGGCTGGTTCTGGAACTGGCCCGCGTCGGCGGTCGAGGCGCCGCCGCCGAGGCTGGAGCCAACACCGAAGCCGATGGTGCCCGAGATGGGGTGTCCGTCCTCAGAGACGACGCGCCAGTTGAGCGAGTACTCGCCGTGCTCAAGCTCAGGAAGTGGCTGGCTGATCGAGGTGCCCGAGATCGTGTAGGCCTCCGGCAGTTCGACCGTGGCACCTGAGGCGTCCTGCAGCGCGAACTCGGTGCCGACCTCCTGCACATTGCCCGAGAACTCAAGCACGGCCTCGGTGGGCGCACTTTCGAGCGAGTCACCGTCGGCCGGGGTCGAGCTCACGAGCTCATCATGGGCCGAGGCCGCCGTCGCGGCGCCCCACACGGCAGCCGCAACCGCGAGCACGAGGGCAGCGAGCATAACGAGCACACGACGTGCGGCGTCGTTGGCGCTCGCCTGTCGGGCGATAGCGATCGGGCGGTGGCGGGTGTCGGGGCGCTGTTCAGTCACCCCACTATTTCAACATGAACGCCGTGGCGAACGCTTAGCCCATCTCCAGATGCGCGACGGTCGACCCACCGAGCCGCTCGATCGCGGCTCGTAGCTCGGGGAAATCGGTGAGGTTCGGGTCGCTCTCGAGCAGTTGGGTGGCCACCTCGCGCGCCGCATCGATGATGTCGATGTCCTGCGTCACCCGCAGCACCTTGAGCGACGAGCGGCTGCCCGATTGCGCGGCGCCAAGTACGTCGCCCTCGCGCCGCAGCTCGAGGTCTTGCTCGGCCAGTTCGAAGCCGTCGAGCGTCGCCGCGACGGCCGCCACCCGCGTGTGCGCGAGCGAGGCGGGCGGCGCCGAGGTGACGAGCAGACAAACACCCGGCCACTGCCCTCGACCGACGCGGCCTCGCAGCTGGTGCAGCTGCGACATACCGAAGCGGTCGGCGTCGAGCACGACCATCACCGAGGCGTTCGGCACGTCGACGCCAACCTCGATCACGGTCGTCGACACGACGATGTCGATCTCACCGGCCGCGAACTGCACCATGACGCGGTCTTTTTCGTCGGCGTGCATGCGCCCGTGGAGCGACTCGATGCGCCGGCCCGCAAACTCGGGCAGCTGCCGCAGCTGCGTCGTCACCTCAAGCACATTCGCGATCGGCCGCGCGTCGTCGTCCCCTGCGGGCTGCGTGCCCTCTTCCTCGCCCGGCTCGATCGCGGCGCAGACGATGAACGCCTGCCGCCCCCGCTCGAGTTCCTCGGCCGTGCGTTGCCAGACGCGGGCGATCCACTGCGGATGCTCGGAGAGGCCGACCATGAACGATTCGATGCCCGCGCGCCCCGACGGCAGCGTACGCAGCGTCGACACCTCGAGGTCGCCGAACACGGTCATGGCGACGGTGCGTGGAATCGGCGTCGCCGTGAGCACAAGCTGGTGGGGCGGGTGGAGGCCTCGCCGGCGCAGGCGCTCACGCTGCTCGACGCCGAAGCGATGCTGCTCGTCGATCACGAGCAGCCCGAGATCCTCGAATTCGACGCCCTCGGTGAGCAGGGCGTGCGTGCCGACGACGATCTTCGCGTCGCCCGTGACCATGCGCAGCAGTGCCCGCTGCCGCTCCCCCTTGATCAGCGAGCCCGTGAGCAGGGTCGGCATGAGTTCGCCGGCGAGCTCGGGGCCGAGCGAGCGTGTGATCGAGCGCAGGTGCTGCGTCGCGAGCACCTCGGTGGGTGCCAGGAGCACCGATTGGCCGCCCGTTTCGGCGACCTGCAGCATCGCCCGCACCGCGACGAGCGTCTTGCCCGAGCCGACCTCGCCCTGCAGCAGCCGGTACATCGGCGTCGTCGTCGCGAGCTCGGCCTCGAACTGCTTGCCCACCTCAGCCTGGTCGGCCGTGAGTTCGAACGGCAGGGTCGCGTCGAAGCGCTCCCGCAGGCCACCGGGATGCAGGGGTCGCGCGAGCGCCCCAACCAGCGTCGCGCGCGCCCGCTTCTGCGCGAGCGCGGCCTGAAGTTCGAACGCCTCGGTGAACTTCAGGGCCTCGCGCGCCGCATCGAGATCGGTGTCGATCTCCGCGAGGTGAAAGGCACGGATCGCCTCATCGAAGCTCAGCTCGCCACGCTCGGCGCGAATCACCCCGGGCACCGGGTCGGGCAACTCGGGCAACTCCGGCAGCGTCGACTGCATGAGCCGAGCGAACCGCCAGCTCTGGTAACTCGCGGTCGCGGGATAAATCGGGATGGGCCGACTCGACCAGTCGTCGGCCGCACTCGCCGCGTCGTGGGCGTCGCCGAACAGCTGATACTCGGGGTGCGAGAGCTGTGGCGTGCCGTTGTAGAACGTCACCTTGCCCGAGAAGAGCCCGGTCGTACCGACGTGCAGTTGCCCCTCGCGGTAGTGCTGGTTGAACCAGAGCATGTCGATGCTGCCGTGGCCGTCGGTGATCGTAACGGTGAGAATGCTGCCGTTGCGGTTCTGCATGCGCCGCAGGTTCACCTTCGTCACCTGCGCGACGAGCGTGACGTACTCGTCGCGCTCAAGGTTGGCGATGCGCGTGAGTTCGCCCCGGCGGGCGTGGCGCCGCGGCAGGTGGCCGACGAAGTCGCCGACCGTCTCCATCTCGAAGGCCTTCTTCAGCGCCTTCGCTTCCTTCGCCTCGACGATCGACGTCAGCGGCGCCATGAGCGGTGACGGTGGGGTCGCGGTCACTACGACTCCTTTCGGCGCTGCCGCGCTGCCCTCGCCCGGCGACGGCGCAGCAGCCAGCCGCGCATCCTGGTCGGCAGCGCTGAGAGGGGCAGGGTGCGGGCCGCGCGGCGCGCATCCTTGCCGGCGCGCTCGTGCAGCGCGGCGCGGATCGTCGCGACGTCGTCCCACGCCGCAACCCGGAAGTCGGGGCGCTCGGGGTCGGCGAAGTGCGCGGCATTGTGCGCGTCGGTGAGGCGGCCTGCCGCCGCGAGCGCCGCGTCGTGGCCGCGCAGTTCGCGCGCGAGCCGCGAGCGCTGCGCGCCCGTGGTGGCGGAGCGAGAAATCTCGACACCATAGTCGCGTGCCGTGTCGAGCACTTCTTGCCACGCGGCCTCGCTCACCGCGATCGGAGTCGAACCCTCAGCGCGCACCTGGCGGCGTCGTGTGGCGGTGCGCTGCTGCCGCAGCAGCTTCGGCAGCAGGAGCAGGAGCGCGATGAGCGCGAGCGGCACAAGCACCGCGAGTGCGATACCGACCCAGCGGAACACCGCCTCGAGGTCGAGCCCGCCCGTGTCGCGCTCGTTGTCGGCGCTGCTGCCGCCACCGTTGTCGTCGGTCGCGTCGGGCGTCGCCTCGGCGTCGGTCGGGGTCGGGGTGGGCGTGGGCGCCTCGGTCGTTGGCGTCGGCACTTCGGTCGGGGCCGCCGTCTGCTCGGGCGCCTGCTCGTCGAGCGTCGGCTGGTTGAGGCCGTCGGACGGCGTCGTCTCGAACGGCACCCATCCGTAGCCCGGCAGCCAGAACTCGGCCCAGGCGTGGAGGTCGTCGGTCGTGACGACGTACACCGACTGGCCGATCGCGTTGACGCTCTCTTCGGTGCCAGGCGTGAAGCCGACCTGGATGCGCGTGGGGATGCCGAGGAGGCGGCCCATGACCGCCATGGCACTCGAGAAGTGCACGCAGTAGCCGCTACGCACCTGCAAAAACTCGGTGATGACGTCGAGGCTCGTGCCGTCGTAGTCGTTCTCGACGGGCGCCTGCTCGGAGTAGTCGAAGGCACCGCCCGTGAACCATGCCTGCAGCTGCAGTGCCTGCTCGTACGGCGTCGCGTTCGCGTCGACGACCTGCTCGAGCTGCGCGCGGATCTCGTCGAGCGCCGCGCTGTCGTCGGGCAGCTGGGTGTACGACTCGAGCTGCGACGACACGTTGAGGGGCGCCGTCGAGATCTGCTCCTCGGTCGGCCGCGGCACGGTGCTGTTGCCCTGGTAGCTCTGCGCGAGTGGTTCGTCGTCGGCCTCGCGCAGGTCGCCCGTTTCTTCGTCGCGCAGGTAATCGCCTTCGAGATCGCTGATCTCGTTGAGGGTGCCGATGTGCGGCAGGTAGGCGCTCACGCCCTGCTCGAGCACGATGTTCGAGTTCACCTGCAGCACGTTCGCGCCGGAGGCGAGGGCGTCGGCGGCGGGCTGTTCGCCGTTGGTCACCTCGCTCGTCTGGTCGAACTCGCCGGGCACCCATTCGGTGTCGCTGCTGAGCTGCGTCAGCGTCGTCAGCGAGAGGTACGGCAGCTGCCCCTCCGACTGCGAGGTGGCGTAGCGGAGAATGTCGACGGGGTCGTCTCGGCGCAGGTCGTCACCGAGGTCGATGATCGGGTTGACGCGGTTCGTCGCGAGCGAGGCGTTGCCGTTGAAGATGCCCCACCAGGCGCCGCTCGTCGGCGGCAGCAGCACGGCGATGAGTGCGGCAACCGCGATGGCCGCGACCCCACCGACGAGCGCGCTGACAATGCCGCCGCCGCCCCGACCATCTGCGGTAAACCCGACCGCGGCGCGGGCCTCGTCGTCGCCCTGCTGCAACCAGCGGTGGCCCACGTAGAAGAACAACACGAGCGCGAGCAGCGTGAGCGCCCAGAAGTACCAGGCCGCCGGCTCGACGCCGACCGTGACGGGCACGATGATGAGCGGCAGCAGCGTGATCGGCGCGAACGCCGGAGCCCGCAGCGACTGCGCGATGATGTCGGCGAGCGCTGAGAGCGCGACGGCGACGGTGCCAATCATCAGCGTGACCGGCTGGCTCTCGCGGATCGGCGGGGTGTCGCTCGCGACCTGCTCGGAGAACTCGCGGAAGCGCTGGAACGGAGCCGACAGGATGCTCACCGGGTCGCCCGGTGCCGAGAGCACGACGATGGTGAGCAGCACGAGCGAGAACGCGACGACCGCGCTCACCCACATCTGCCCTGTGAATTGTCGAGCCGCCTGCACTGCCACGAGCGAGACGACCACGGCGATCGACACCGGCAGGAACCAGCCGAAGCCGTTCACGATCGGCGCGACGAGCGTCAACGCCGCGAGCATGAGCAGCACGAGCCCGGTCGTAACAAACCACGAACCGCGCTGCGTCGCCTCAGCCGCGCGTTCGCGCATCGCCGAGTTGCGGCGGGGGTTCAGGGTCGATTGCACGCTCATGCGGCGTCTCCCAGCACTCGAACGCTCTGCCACGGGTCGCGTGCGCCCGCCTGCATGAGCGCGACGCGCCAGCCGGCGCGTAAGAACTCGGCGACCCCCTCGGGGCGTTCGCCTGGGCCGTTCACGAGAATCGCGATGGCCGGGTCGCCGACCTCACACAGCGGCACCGCAGCCGTGTCGTTCACCTTGCCAACGTAGATGAGCGGCCCACTGCCGACCCGGGCGATGACATCGGCGAGCGCCTCGACCTCGGCCGGGGTGCCCAAGGGCGCGGGCTGGATGAGCATGAGGCGGCGCATGAGGGGATGCAGGGCGTCGCTCGCCGCAGTCTGCAGCCGGTCGAGTTCGACGCCCTCAACGTCGGGGGCGGGATGCGTCGCCGACGTCTCGGTGTCAAAGCCAAGTTCGTGCAGGCGCACGACGACCGACGCTGCGATCGACACCGCGAGGTCGAAGGAGTCGTCGAACCACTCGTCTTTCGACGGCGCCGTGCCGAGCACGACCATGCCGACCGCCTCGGAGTGGTGCTCTTCCTGCCGCACGCGCAATTCGCCCGCACGGGCGCTCGCCTTCCAGTGCACTCGGCGCAGCGGGTCGCCACGTCGGTACTCGCGAGTGATCACGTCGTCGGCCTCGCCGCCGCGGCCGAGGCTCACCTCCACCTCGTCGCCGCTGCGCAGCACGGGCATGTCCAACTGCGAGACGTCGTGGATGTGCGGCCACACCTCGATCTCCTGCACGTCGCCGATGCGCACGACGCGACGCGTCAGCCCGAGACCGTCGGTGTTCTCGAGCAGCAGAGGCCCGACTTGGCGAATGCCGCGGCGCATCCGGTCGAGGCCATAGGCGATGCGACGCCGCCGGCGGCCCTCGCGCGGATGCAGTCGGCTCGCGATCGCGGGCAGCACCCCGCCGACGTGGGCGCGGTCGGCCCCCGTGACGACGTCGAGGTACGAGCCCGGCTCGACCCCGAAGACCGAGCGGTTCTGTACCTCGGCCACGACGCGCAGGCGATCGCCCGCGGCAACCGTGGTCGGGTAGACCGTGCGCTCAACCTCAAGACGGGGGCGCACGATGAGCCGCGCGAGCAGCATGAGCACCGGCAGCAACGCAAGCGCGATGCCCGACCAGCGCATCGGCGGCACGTCGAGTAGATCGCCGAGCACCGCGAGCACGATGCCGGCACCGAGCAACCACCACGCCCGTGCGGTGGGGCGCAGCGGGGTTGCGCGGATGCCGGAGTTCTCGAGGACCGACACTGGTCGCTACGCTCCGGTCGGCGCGGGGATGTGGTCGACGATCTCGGCGAGGACGCGCTCGGCCTCGGCGTAGGACGACGCCTGACGGCCGCGGGCACCGAGCACGAGCCGGTGGCCGAAAACGGGGCCGACGAGCCCGCGCACGTCATCGGGAATCACGTAGCCGCGGCCGGCCACCGCGGCGGCGGCCTTTGCCGCGCGCAACAGGTGCAGCGAAGCACGCGGGCTCACGCCGACGCGCACCGCCTGGTGCTCGCGGGTCGCACGCGACAGCTCGACAACGTACGCCTTGATGCTCTGGGCGACGTAGATCTCCTGCACCTGGGCGATCATCTCGCGCATCTGCGCGGCGGTCACCTGCGGCGCGAGCTGCGTCAGCGGGTCGCTGCGATCGCGCGACTCGAGCATCGAGAGCTCGGCCGCGCGGTCGGGGTAGCCCATCGAGATGCGGGCCATGAAGCGGTCGCGCTGCGCCTCGGGCAGCGGGTAGGTGCCCTCCATCTCGGAGGGGTTCTGCGTGGCGACGACGGTGAAGGGGTCGGGCAGGCGGTGCGTCTCGCCGTCGACCGACACCTGGCGCTCCTCCATGCACTCGAGCAGCGCCGACTGCGTCTTCGGCGAGGCGCGGTTGATTTCGTCGCCGATGACAATGTTCGCGAAGATCGGGCCCGGCTGAAACTCGAACTGCGAGGTGTGCTGGTCGTACACCGCAACGCCGGTCACGTCGCTCGGCAGCATGTCGGGCGTGAACTGAATGCGGCTCGCCTTCGAGTCCATCGCCCGCGCGATGGTCTTCGCGAGCACGGTCTTGCCGACGCCCGGCACATCTTCCATCAGCAGGTGGCCGCCGGCGAGCAGCACGGTGACGGCGAGGCGCACCTGCTCGGACTTGCCGACGATGACGCTGCTCACGGCGTCGCGCAGATTGCTCGTAAGTTGGAACAGATGCGCGGCCGAATCCTGGTGCTGGCTCATGCGCGCTATCTTTCCACGACCCGGCGACAAATCCCGCATCGACCGGGCCATCCGGGGCCTAGGATCGGTGCGTGACTCGGATTATTGGTGGCCAGGCGGCAGCGGTGCGCCTCGAGGTGCCACCACGCGGCACCCGGCCGACGAGCGACAAGGTGCGCGAGGCGATGTTCTCAACGCTCGACTCGGCCTTCGAACTCGACGGTGCTCGGGTGCTCGACCTCTATGCCGGCACCGGCGCGCTCGGGCTCGAGGCGCTCTCGCGAGGCGCCGAGTCGGTCGTACTCGTCGAGAAGTTCGAGCAGGCGGCGCGGCTGCTGCGCACGAATGCGCGGGCCGTCTCCCGCCAGCTCCCCCGGGCCTCGGCCTCGGTCGAGAACTCGCCCGTCGCCCGCTGGCTCGCCCGCGGCCTTGGCGAATTCGACCTCGTGTTCATCGACCCGCCGTACGACGTTGCCACCGCGACCGTGTACGGCGAGCTCGAGCTGCTGCTCCCCCTTCTCTCCCCCGACGCCCTCGTGGTCGTTGAGCGGTCGAGTCGCAGCGACGCCATCGAGGCGCCCGAGGGGTACGTCCTGTGGCGACAGAAGGACTACGGCGAGACGGTGGTGCGCTACTTCGAACTCGCGTCGCGGTAGGGGTCCCACCCCTTCGCGGCCGCCGGCCGACCGCCGACCGTCACGCCCGGCGTGCCCTCGTGCACCGTGCCGATGCGGGTAAAGCCGGCGGGCAGGGCGACCCCCTCGGGGAACGTCGCGAGCATGGTGTGCTCCTCGCCGCCCGTGAGCTGCAGTTCGAGGGCGAGCTCCGCGCTCGCCAGCGGTTTGAGGCCGAGCAGCCGCGCGAGGTGCGAGGCGAGGCGGTCACTCAGGTGCGCGAAGCGGCCAGGTTCGAGATCGATGCGCACGCGCGAGGCCGTCGCCAAGCGGTCGGCGTCGAGCAGCGGACCGTCCGAGAGGTCCATCATCGCGGATGCGCCGGCCCTGGCCGCGCGCAGGCCCGCCGTGAGATCTGGCTCGGGCGCGAGCTGCGCGTTCATGAGCCGCTGGGCCTCGGCGTCGCGGCTCTTGCGGAGCCCGGCGAAGAGCAGCTTCAGGCCAGCAGCCGACTGGCCGAGCGCCCCCGAGACCGCCAGGGCATCCCCCGGTCGCGCGCCCGAACGGAGCACCGGCGCCCGACCGTCGAGCGAGCCGAAGGCAGTGACGGCGATGAGCACCTGCGGCGCGGTCGCGAGGTCGCCACCGGCGATGCCGTAGCCGGGCGCGTGCCGGCGCAGCGCCCCCGCCATACCCTCAGCGAGGCCTTCGACGAACGCGGCGCTCGTCGTGCCCGGCACCGCGAGGGCCACGACGAGCCCGGTCGGCCGGGCACCCATCGCGGCGATGTCCGACAGGTTCGACACCATGGCTTTGTGGCCGAGCTGCTGGGGCGACGACCACTCGAGCCGAAAGTCGGGCCCCTCGATCATCGTGTCGCTCGTCACGACCACCTGGCCGTCGGGGGCGGGGAGGATCGCCGAGTCGTCGCCCGGTCCGAGCGGCAGTTCGACGTCGGGCAGGCGGCGCAGGATGCGCGCGAGCACCTCGCGCTCGCCGAGCTCGGCAACGGTCTCGGCGGCAGCCATGGGTTCGGTCACCGCGCCACCATACCGCGCCCTGCCACCGCGGCCGCGGTCCGATAAGCTTGTGAGCACAATGTCTCGCTTCTCGCTGCGCCCCCTGGCGGCGCTCACCATCGCCGCATCCGCCGTGTTGTTGTCGGGCTGCAGCGGCCCATCGGTCGCGATGCAACCCGCCGAGTCGGCCGCCGCGCCCGAGTGCGCCGACGTCACGGTGCGTCTGCCCGACACCGTCGACGGCCTCGAGAAGCGCGAAACGAACGCGCAGGCCACGGGTGCATGGGGCAATCCCGCGTCGGTGCTGCTGCGCTGCGGCGTGCCCTCGCCGGGGCCGACGAGCGACCGGTGCATCTCGCTCAACGGCATCGACTGGATCGAGGACGCCTCCGAGGCACCGACCTACCGGTACACGAGCTACGGGCGCACGCCAGCCGTCGAGGTCGCGATTGACTCGAGCACCGGCGTCTCGGGCACGAACGCCCTCATCGACCTGCAGGATGCGGTCGGCATGCTGCCGCAGACCGGCGCGTGCGTCGGCCCAGACGACCTGCTCAACACCCCGTAGCCGGGCCCGCCACACCTCGGGCGAGCGCGGGATCACTACTTCGCGTGGCGCGAGAGCGCGACCTCGATGAGCTCGGTGATGAGCTCGGGGTAGCTCACGCCCGTCTCCTGCCAGCAGCGCGGGAACATCGAGATCGGCGTGAAGCCGGGCAGCGTGTTCACCTCGTTGATGAGGAAGCCCTCGTCGTCGAGGAAGAAGTCGACGCGGGCGAGCCCGTCACAGCCGAGCGCCTCGAAGGCGCGCACCGCGAGGTCCTGCGCGGCCGCGAGCTGTGCATCGGTCAGTTCGGCCGGGCACACGAGCTGCGCCGCGGAGTCGTCGAGGTACTTCGACGCGAAGTCGTAGAAGCCGCCGTTGGAGATGACGATCTCACCAGCAACCGACGCCCGGGGGCGCTCCCCCGGGCGCGACGCGAGCACCGCGATTTCAACCTCACGCCCCGAGATGCCGCGCTCGATGAGCACGTGGTCGTCTTCGGCGAGCGCGACGCGCATTGCCTCGGCAAGTGCCTCAGGCGCATCCACCTTCGACACACCCACCGACGACCCGGCGCGGGCGGGCTTCACGAAGGCCGGGTAGCCGAGCTCATCGGCGACGCGCGAGGTAACGATGTCGCCGGCCTGTGCCCACTCCTGCGCGTTCACCGTGATGCCGGGCGCGGTGCGAATGCCCGCGGCCTCGAGCACGAGCTTCGTGTAATGCTTGTCCATGCCCACGGCGCTCGCGAGCACCGACGAGCCGACGAACGGCAGGCCGACGAGCTCGAGCGCGCCCTGCAGGGTGCCGTCCTCGCCGAACGGGCCGTGCAGCACCGGGAACACGAGGTCGATGTCGCCGAGCGACTCGATGACGCCGTCGCGCAGCACGCGCAGCTCGCGGGTGTCGGCCGAGTCGGGCAGCAGGATGCGGGTGCCGTTGTCGACGATCTCGGGCAGATGCTCGGGGTCGAGGCGGAACTTCTCGGCGTCGTCGTCCTCGAGCACCCACGCGCCCTGACGTGTGATGCCGACGGGAATCACGCGGTAGCGGTCGCGATCGATCGCTCCGAGCACGCCCGACGCCGTGGCGCACGAGATCTGGTGCTCGCTCGAACGGCCACCGAAGACGAGCATCACGGTCGTGAGCGGTGCGGTGGTGTCGGTCATGCGGTTTCTCCCTGCGGTTCTTCGTCGTGTTCGGTGGCGAGGTGCGGCGCGAGGTCGGAGGGATGCATTTTGCCCTGCAGCACATCGGCGATCTGCTGCACGATTGGCATCGGCACGCGGCGCGAATTCGCAATCTGGAGAATCGACGATACCGAGCGCAGGCCCTCGGCCGTCTGTTCCATGCGCGAGTTGACGTCTTGGTAGCTGTAGCCCTGGCCGAGCAGGCGGCCGGCGGTGAAGTTGCGCGAGAGCGGCGACATGCACGTCGCGATGAGGTCGCCCATGCCCGCGAGGCCCATCATGGTGTCGCGCGAGGCGCCGAGGGCCACCGCGAAATCGGTGATCTCGGCGAGACCGCGGGTCATGATCGACGCCTTGGTGTTCTCGCCGAAGCCGACGCCGTCACAAATGCCGATCGCGATGGCGATGAGGTTCTTGAGCACGCCGCCGAACTCGGTGCCGATGACGTCCTCGTTGACGTAGCTGCGGAGGTAGCTGTTGCGTGCGACCTGCGCGACGCGCACGGCGAGTTCGCGCGACTGGCTCGCGACCACGATCGCCGTCGGCTGCTCGCGGGCAATCTCGAGCGCAATGTTCGGGCCACTCGCGGCCGCGACTCGGTCGCCGTGGAGGTGCGCCACCTCGGAGATGACCTCACTCATGCGCTTGCCGGTCGAGCGTTCGACGCCCTTCATGAGGCTCACGATCGCCGCGTTAGGCGACAGCGCCGACGAGAACTCCTCGAGGTTCTCTCGGGCCGACTGCGCGGGCACCGAAAGGAAGATAATCGAGCCGTCAGCGACGGCCGAGCGGGTGTCGCAGGTGGCGCGGATGCGCGCGGGCAGGTTCACGCCCGGCAGGTAGAGGGTGTTGCGGTGCGCCTCGTTGATCTCGGCGGCGAGTTCGGGGCGCCGCACGACGAGCGTGACATCGCGGCCTCCGTCGGCGACAACCTTTGCGAAGGTCGTGCCCCAGTTACCGCCGCCAACCACGACCACGCGCTCCTGCTCGGCGGGCTGCCGCTCGTTTTCCGCGAACGCGGGCAGCGTCAGCGGTTGGGTGAGCGGGTACCACTCGCTCATTTCGCCGACCCCTCGTTCTTGCCGCGCCGACGACGCAGCTTCGCTGAGGCGCGTTCCTCCTGCACCTTCGTCGGCAGCCCGAACTCGGTCTCGCCATGGTTCGCGGGGTCATAGACCTCGGCGGGCGCCTCGCCCTCGCGAATCTCTTCGAGCAGACGCGTGATCTCGGCCATGAGGCGACGCGTCGCCTCCTCGACCGCGCTGCGCGAGGTCTGCTTGCCGGCAAACTCGGTCAGGTCGATTGGCTCGCCAACGTTGACGATGATCGGCGTGCGCCACCGAAACTTGAATTTCTTCTCGAAGCGCGGCATGAGTGCCTGCGCACCCCACGAAGCCATGGGGATCAGCGGCACATTCGATTCCAGGGCAAGGCGCACCGCGCCCGACTTACCGCGCATCGGCCACGAGTCGGGCTCGCGGGTGAGCGTGCCCTCTGGATACACGATGACGATGCCCTGCTGGCTCACGAGCTCGCGGGCGGCCGACATGCTGCCGCTGAGGTTCGCGGCGCGGGCACGCTCGACCGGGATCTGCCCGGACTTGCGCAGCAACCAGCCGAGGACGGGCACCTTGAACAACGAGGCCTTCGCCATGTAGCGCGGCTTTCGGCCGAGCTTCCATACCGCGACGCCGTTCGAGACGGGGTCGATGTCGGAGTAGTGATTCGGCGCGAGCACCGCCGCCCCGGTGGGCGGGAGGCTCCCGCGAATCTCGTACTTCGTTAGCAGCGACCATGGCGGCACCGCGATGCCCGCCATCACCCAGAACAGCGACGGTTTGCGCCGTTCCGGGTAGCGTCCACCTCGCGCCATCGTCTAGTTCTCGATCTCGAAGTCGGCGCCGAGGCCGCGCAGCTTCGAGAGGAAATTCTCGTAGCCACGCGCGATGATGCCAACGTTCGAGACGCGCGATTCGCCCTCCGCCATGAGCGCGGCGATGAGATGGCTGAAGCCACCGCGCAGGTCGGGCACCTGAATGTCGGCGCCGTGCAGCTGCGACGGGCCCGAGATGACGGCCGAGTGCACGAAGTTGCGCTGGCCAAAGCGACACTTCTGGCCACCGAGGCACTCTCGGTGCAGTTCGATGGTCGCACCCATGGCCGAGAGCGCTTCGGTGAAGCCAAAGCGCTGCTCGTACACGGTCTCGTGCACGATCGAGACGCCGGGGGCCTGCGTGAGCGCGACCACGAGCGGCTGCTGCCAGTCAGTCATGAAGCCCGGGTGCACATCCGTCTCGATCACGACGGGACGCAGCTCGTGCGCGTCGCCGGGGTGCGTGAAACGAATGCCGTCGTCCTGCACCTCGAAGCGCCCGCCCGCCTTGCGGAAGACGTTGAGGAAGGTGAGCATCTCGCTCTGGGTCGCTCCCTCGACGAAGATGTCACCGCGGGTCGCGAGTGCGGCGGCAGCCCAACTCGCGGCCTCGTTGCGATCAAACAGCGACTTGTGGTCGTAGCCGTGCATCGACGACACACCTTCGATGCGGATCACGCGGTCGGCGTCCACCGAAATGACGGCGCCCATCTTCTGGAGCAGGTTGATGAGATCCATGATCTCGGGCTCGATGGCGGCGTTCGACAGCTCGGTGAGGCCCTGCGCGCGCACGGCGGTGAGCAGCACCTGCTCGGTCGCGCCAACCGACGGGTAGTCGAGGTGAATCTTCGCGCCCGTGAGGCCGTTCGGCGCGGTGAGGCGGATGCCCTCGGGCAGCTTGTCGACCGTGGCACCAAACGAGCGCAGTGCCGAGAGGTGGAAGTCGATCGGGCGGTCACCAATGCGGCAGCCACCGAGGTCGGGAATGAAGGCCTCGCCGAGCTGGTGCAGCAGCGGGCCGCAGAACAGAATCGGGATGCGGCTCGACCCGGCGTGCGCATTGATCTCTGCCGAGTGCGCACGCTTCACGTTCGACGGGTCGAGGCGGATCTCGCCGCCCTCGACATCGCGGTCAATCTCGATGCCGTGCACGCCGAGCAAGCCCGAAACGATGCGAACATCAGAGATGTCGGGCACATTGCGCAGCACGCTCGGCGTATCGGCGAGCAGGGCCGCGACCATGGCCTTGGTTACAAAATTCTTGGCACCACGTACGTGGACACGTCCGTTGAGGGGCTGGCCCCCGTGGAAAGTGATGGTGTCGGCGTCGAGTCCCGAGAACTTTGCGAAACGTGCAGCGTCCTCAGTCAGTGTGCTCACGCGCGATTCCCTCCAGTTGCTTCGGTAATTGCCGGGATTCCCGGCTCAGTTTCGCCCAGTGCGGGCAGGGTCCGCGGCATCCAGCTCGGGCGAGTCTTCTCAAACTCGTCGATTGCCGATTCGTCGCGGAGGGTCAGCCCGATGTCATCGAGCCCCTCGAGGAGGCGCCAGCGCATGTACGGGTCGATCTCGAAACCAAACTCGAGTTCACCCGCGCGCACAAGCTGCGCCTCAAGATCTACCGTCACCGCGGCGCCGGGGTCGCCCTCGAGGTACTCCCAGATCTGCTCGACCTGGGGCTCCTCGATGATGGCGATAAGCAGGCCCTGCTTGCCCGAGTTACCGCGGAAAATTTCGCCGAAGCGCGAGCCGATGACCGCCTGGAAGCCGTAGTCCTTGAGCGCCCACACGGCGTGCTCGCGGCTCGAGCCGGTGCCAAAGTCGGGGCCGACGACGAGCACGCGCGGGCTCGCGTACGCGGGCTGGTTCAGGATGAACTCCGGGTCCTGCCGCCAGTTCGCGAACAGGGCATCGTCAAAGCCGGTTTTCGTGACGCGCTTGAGGAACACCGCCGGGATGATCTGGTCGGTGTCGACGTTCGAACGGCGCAGCGGAACTCCGGTGCCGTCAATCCTTGAAATTTTGTCCATTAGGCGGCCTCTCCCGCGTGTGCCGGTGCCACGACGGGCTCCAGGTCGGATGGGCTTGAGAGCGTTCCGCGCACCGCGGTCGCGCCCGCGACGAGCGGCGAGACGAGGTGGGTGCGGCCACCCTTGCCCTGGCGGCCCTCAAAGTTGCGGTTCGAGGTCGAGGCGCAGCGTTCGCCCGGTTCGAGCTGGTCGGGGTTCATGCCGAGGCACATCGAGCAGCCGGCGAAGCGCCACTCGGCACCGAAGTCCTTCACGATGCGGTCGATGCCCTCGGCCTCGGCCTGCAGGCGCACGCGGGCCGAACCCGGCACGACCATGACGCGAACGTCATCCGCCTTCTGGCGGCCCTCGATGATGCTCGCGAAGGCACGGAGGTCTTCGATGCGCGAGTTCGTGCACGAGCCCATGAACACCGTGTCGACCTTGACGTCCTTGAGCGGCGTGCCGGCCTTGAGGTCCATGTATTCGAGCGCGCGCTCAGCGGCAGTGCGCTCGTTCGGGTCGGCAATGTCGGCCGGGTTCGGCACGACCTCCGACAGCGGCGAACCTTGGCCGGGGTTCGTGCCCCAGGTCACGAAGGGCTCGAGCTCGTTCGCGTCGATGAACACCTCAGCGTCGAACGTCGCTCCCTCGTCGGTGCGCAGGGTGCGCCAGTACTCGACCGCGGCATCCCAGTCAGCGCCCGCAGGCGCGTGCGGGCGGCCCTTGAGGTAGTCGAACGTCGTGTCGTCGGGAGCGACGAGGCCCGCGCGGGCGCCCGCCTCGATCGACATGTTGCAGATCGTCATGCGGCCCTCCATCGAGAGCTCCCGGATCGCCGAACCGCGGTATTCGAGCACGTAGCCCGCGCCGCCGCCGGTGCCGATCTTCGCGATGACCGCGAGGATGATGTCCTTCGCCGTCACGCCGGGGCGCAGCGTGCCCTCGACGTTGATGGCCATGGTCTTGAACGGCTTCAGTGGCAGGGTCTGGGTGGCGAGCACGTGCTCGACCTCCGACGTGCCGATACCGAACGCCATCGCGCCGAACGCGCCGTGCGTCGAGGTGTGCGAGTCGCCGCATACGACCGTGACGCCGGGCATCGTCAGGCCGAGCTGCGGGCCGACGACGTGCACGATGCCCTGCTCGCGGTCGCCGAGCGAGTGGAGACGAATGCCGAACTCCTCGGCGTTGTGGCGCAGGGTGTCGATCTGCGTGCGCGACGTGTCGTCGGCGATGCGGTCGAGGATGTTCACCGTCGGGGTGTTGTGGTCCTCAGTCGCGATCGTGAGGTCGGGGCGGCGCACCGGGCGGCCGGCCTGACGGAGGCCATCGAAGGCCTGCGGGCTCGTGACCTCGTGCATGATGTGCAGGTCGATGTAGATGAGGTCGGGCGCACCGTCCTCGCCGCGCTTCACAATGTGGGCGTCCCACACCTTCTCGGGCAGCGTCTTGGGCGCCTGTGCGGATTCTGTGCTCATGGTTCCAATTTCTCTTGGTTCAGCGGTTCAGGCGATGACTGACTCCGCGACGGGGTCGCCTTTGGCTAAATCCCGTCGCGGCACAGAAAGAGCCGCAGAACACGCATGCACGTCATCGTAGCAACCGGCCCAAATTCGTCAGGTAGGTCGTTTTCGACGTTCGCCGAGAACGTAGTCTCACTGGCCCGGCTCGGCGGAAGCGCTCGGCGGTGCTTCAACACCCTCAGGAGCGACCACGGTCGACTCAACCACCACGACACTGACGTTGTCGCGGCCGCCATGCCGCAGCGCCTCCGCAACGAGCGCCTGCGCGAGCGTGTCCTTGTCGTGGGTGTTCTCGATGTGGTTCCGAATCGTCGCCGAGATCTGCTCGTCCTCGAGCTCTTTCGTGAGCCCGTCGGAGCAGATGATGAAGACTTGGTGGCCCTGCACGGGCATGAGCCAGAGGTCAGTGTCAACGAAGGTATCCGACCCAACGGCGCGGGTAATGACGTTGCGGTCAGGGTGCACGAGGGCTTCCTCCGGCGTGATGACGCCGAGCGCCACAAGCTCATGCACCGCCGAGTGGTCCACTGTGATCTGTACGACCTCGCGGCCATTCCAGCTGTAGACACGCGAGTCGCCGACATTGAAGATCATCCAGTGCGGCAGAATCTCGTCGCCGTCGCCCGCCGCGACCTCGACCAGCGCGACGCCGGTGAGGGTCGTGCCGGCGACCGCCCCTGGGCCGTCGGCCTCGGTGATGAGGTTTTGGATGCGGTCGTTCGCCGCGTCGATGACAGCGAGGATTTCGGCGGGGGTCGACGGCTCACTCGAAGGCAGCAACTCGTCGAAGGCCGCGCCGATAGCCTGGCTCGCGCGATCTCCGTAGTGGTGGCCGCCCATGCCGTCGGCGACAAGGAAGATCGGTGCACGGGTGTAGACGGAGTCCTCGTTGACGGCGCGCACAGCACCGATGTCCGTCGCTGCGACGGCGCGGAGTTCAATGTTGCCGCCGCGGGTCGCGAGCGTAGTGATTAGCTCTTCGGCCACTTCCACCCCTATGCGTTCTGCCTGCCAAAAAACCATAGCGGGTTCGAGGCACGCCGTGGAAACCAACAAAGCCCGGACCTTGCGATCCGGGCTTTGTCAGGTTGGTGACCCCAGCGGGATTTGAACCCGCGCTGCCGCCGTGAGAGGGCGGTGTCCTAGGCCGCTAAACGATGGGGCCGCGCTGACAACTCGTCTATCTTGGCACATGGTTCAGCGCATGGTCAAATCGGCGTGCGAGAATTCTAAGGTTGCCCTTTTTCGGGCCCAAGGTTGGGCCAATCCGAGCGATCCGAAAGGAAGACTCCGTGCGAGTCACCAAGCTTGAGCACGCCTGCATCCTCGTCGAGGAGAGCGGCCGCAAGTGCTTCATCGATCCGGGCAAGTTCACGACCCCGATCACCGAGGCCGCGCTCGTCGACCTCGTCGCCATCACGCACGAGCACGATGACCACTGGACGACCGAGCAGCTCGCGCGGCTTGCCGAGCGCTCCCCCGGCCTGACTGTCGTGACCACCGCGGCGACGGCCGAGCGCATCCGAGACGCCGGCATCGAGGGCCTGCGCAACGTCATCGTCGGCAAGCCGGGCGCGAACTATGAGATCGGCGAATTCAAGATCTCGTGCTTCGGCGGCAAGCACGCCGAGATCCACTCATCGATTCCGATCATCGACAACCTCGGCGTCGTCATCAACCGCAAGCTCGCTTACTGCGGCGACGCCTACGATCTACCGCCGCTGCCCGTCGAGGCGCTGGCCGTGCCGAAGTACGGGCCCTGGATGCGCATGGCCGAGTCGATGGACTACCTCGCGCAGGTGCGCCCCAAGTGGGCCTTCGGCGTGCACGAGATGTTGCTCGCCCTGCCAGGAAAACAGCTCGCGACGGCGCGCTTCAGCGAGATCGCCGAGTCGGTCGGCGCGAAGTATCTCGACCTCGCACCCTACGACTCCTTCGAGCTCTAACGGCAGCCGCGCATCCGCCGCCGTTGTATTGGGTGCAGTTTTCTACGAACGATGCGGCCACAACCGCAGCTCCCGGAGAGAACCGCACCCAATGGCTGGCAAGCGGCGAGGACAGGCGACGCCACGCGGTTAGCGCTCGTCGTGGGTGCGGGGGTCGAAGTCGCCGAGCTCGCGCTGCGGCTGCTTCGCGATCGCGGCGAGTTCGTCGTCGCCGAGGTGGATGCGGACGGCCTCGAGATTCTGCAGTTGGCGGTCGGTGTTCGCCGAGCGCACGATCGGCACGCTGCCGATCGCGGAGTGCCACGCGAGCATGACCTGCGCCGGCGAGAGGCCTCGGGCGCGCGCGATCTCGCTTACCGCATCCTGCCCGACGTCGCCCCGCGCGAGCGGTGACCACGCCTGGATGTTGATGTCTCGGGCCCGCAGTTCGGCGACGAGATCGTCGCGGCGCAGGCCCGGGTCGAGCTGAATCTGGTTCGTCCAGGGTCGCTCGCCCGTGCGCTCCTCGAGCGCGTCGAGGTGCTCCGGTAAGAAATTCGAGACGCCGATGTTCCGCACGAGCCCCTCGTCGCGCGCCTGCAGCATCTGCTCGAACGCGTCGACGTACTTACCGAGCATCGGCAGCGGCCAGTGGATGAGCCACGAGTCGAGGTAGTCGAGCCCGAGGAGCCCGAGGCTCGACTTCAGCGCGTCACCAACGCGGTCATGGTCGTTGCCGCGCAGCTTCGTCTGCACAAACAACTGCTCGCGGGGCACGCCGCTCCTGGCGATGCCGCGCCCGACCGCTGCCTCGTTCTCGTACCGCGACGCCGTGTCGATGAGGCGGTATCCGACGCCGATCGCGCTCGCGACCGCGGTGGTCGCCTCATCGTCCTGGAACGGCCAGGTGCCGAAGCCAATGGTTTGCTGCTGAAGTTCGTTGTCGGTCATGCTCAAACGCTATGCCCGCAGGCTGAGCCGCGCCCGGATGCCCGGCTCCGGGCTCCGGCTGCGCGGCCACCGACTCGTCGCTAATCGATCTCGCCGATCGGCTCGCGCTTCTCGGCCTGGAAGCGATCCTCGGTGCGGCCGAGTGCCCAGTAGCCCGAGATCGAGAGTCGCTCGCGCGGCACCTCGCGCTCGCGGAATACGCGACGCAGCGCCTTGATCGTCTCGCGCTCACCGTGTGCGAAGACCTGCACGTCGCCCTCGGGCCAGTCGCGCGCCGTCACGAGCCCCGCGAGCCGCTCGGTGTCGGCCGCGATGCCTTCCTCGACGTGCCAGAGCAGCTCGACGTCAGCCGGATGCGCGACCTCCTGCCGCTCCTCCTCGTGGTCGAGCGCGACGATCGCCAGGCCCCGGGCGTCGGCGGGCATGCTCTCGAGCGCGGCCGCAATCGCGGGCAGCGCCGACGAGTCGCCGACGAGCAGGTGGAAGTCGGCCGCGGGATCGGGTGCGTAGCCGCCACCCGGGCCGAGGAGCACGAGCTGGTCGCCGGGCTGCGCCGTCGCGGCCCACGGGCCGGCGTAGCCGTCCTCGCCGTGAATGACGAAGTCGATGTCGAGCGTGCCCGCCTCGGCGTCGATCGAGCGGATCGTGTAGGTGCGCGTGAGCGGGCGGTCATCGGGGGCAAGTTCCTCGCGCAGCACCGCCATGTCGTACGGGGGCGTGAGGCCGAGCTCGGGCTTCACGAACACGAGCTTCACGTACGCGTCGGTCGAGTCGTTCGGCACGAAGTCGGCGAAGCCCGGGCCGCCGAGCGTGACCCGCTGCATCCAGTCGTTGAGTCGGGTGGTGCGCACCACCTCGAGCACCGTCTGCGGCTTGGCCTTGCGGGGTTGCTGTGCATTCGCGGTCGTCATATTAGGCAAGCCTAACTTGCAACCCCGACCGGGCGAAATCATTCAGATTCCCAGACCTACACTTGACGTGAACGCCGCGCCCACGCGGTTCCAGGCGGGAACCCGGCGCGGTTTCCAGGTGGAAATCATGAAGGCAGTTCGCTTCACGAACTGGAAGACATTCCCCGAACTCAAGGACATCGAAACGCCGACGCCGGGCCCCGGCGAGGTGCTGCTCAAGGTGGCCGGCGCAGGCGCCTGCCACTCCGACGTCGCGGTCTTCAGCGACTACGACGCCGACTTCCCCGTCGCGCGCGTGATGCAGCCCGAGTTCACGCTCGGCCACGAAAACTCCGGCTGGGTTGAGGAAGTCGGCGAGGGCGTCACCGGGTTCACGAAGGGCGACGCGTACCTCGTCTACGGCCCCATCGGCTGCGGCCGTTGCGCCGCGTGCAGCCGTGGGCAGGACACCTACTGCGACAACGTCGCCACGATGCCGTACCTCGCGTCTGGCCTTGGCCGCGACGGTGGCATGGCCGAATACCTCGTCGTGCCCGCCCGCAACCTCGTGCCGCTCGGCGAAGCCGACCCCATTGACGCCGCGCCACTGTCGGACGCCGGTCTCACGCCGTACCACGCCATCAAGCTCGCGCTGCCGAAGCTCGCAGGTGGCGGCAAGACCGCGCTCGTCATCGGCCTCGGCGGCCTCGGCCAGGTGGCCGTGCAGATCCTCCGCGCCATCACCGGCGCCACCGTGATCGCGACCGACATGAAGCCCGAGGCGATGGCCGAAGCCGAGCGCAACGGCGCCGTCACGGTGCCCGGCGGCGAGGGTCAGGTCGAGCGAATCCGCGAGCTCACGAACACCTACTGGGGCACGATCGAGGAGCTCTACGAGGTCGCCGAGCTCTACCGCAACGGCCAGATCAAGCCCGAGGTGAAGCGCTACGCGATGGCCGACGCACTGCAGGCCTACCACGACCTCCACGACGGCAAGCTCTCGGGCCGCGCCGTCGTCGTGCCGCACTAGGCCTAGCCTCAGCCGGCCTGCCCACCCCGCTCGGCGAGCATCGCCGACGTCACGACCGGAATCGCTGACGTCGGCGTCTCGTCGCCGCCGATGAGCAGGAACAGCCCCTCCATCGGTGCGATCTGTACCGGGAAGCTCTGCAGGTCGTCGACGCGGCCGATGACCTCGCGGCTCACCGCATCGGTCACGAGCCTGCGGGTCGGCAGCTCGTCGGAGCGCACGATGCCGAACACCGGCTCGTGCGAGAAGTTCAGCACCGTCACCTGCATCTGCGCGTCGAGCTGATTTGGATTGCCCTCGTCGAGTCGGTGCACGAGCACGAGCAGACCAGGATGCGACACCTCGGGCACGTCGACCTGGCTCGCCTGGGGCAGGCGGTGCTGCTCGCGCACCTGGATGACCCGCGAAAGTTCGCTGAGGAATGACTCATCGTCGTCAAGCTGCTCGGGAATCGAGTCGTAGAGCGTGCGGGCGCGTGGTAGCCCCGCCTCGGATGCCTCGGCCTCGGGGTTCGCATTCATGATGTCGACCGCGCCGCGCTCGATCCAACGCGTGTCGCCGCCGTCGATCAGTTCGTCGACCGCCTGCTGCGGCACGGTCAGCGCACCGAGCACATCCCACGCCGAGAGCGCGAACGCGCCTGGCTGCCAGGCGTTATATTTCGCCAGGAGCAGGTGGCCCTTGCGGATGCGCGCCGTAAGTTCGTCGTCGATGTCGTTGAGCCGCTGCACACCGAGCGACGCGGCGACGACAGTCGCGCTCGTGCAGGCGATGCCGTTCGTCGTGAACACGAGGTTGTAATCGATCTCACCACCCGTGAGCTTTTCGGTGAGTTCGTGTCGCACGGTCGCCGCGATCGAGGCACCGGCAACCTCCTGGTCGCGGAAGATGTAGGTGTCGGCACCGTGACGTGAGGTCCAATGCACGAGCTCGTAGGTGAGCTCGTCGTGGTTCTGCATTCCGTGAATGAGGCTCGCGGGCTCGACGCCGTACTCGAGCGAGGTGCGCAGCGTCAGCCGCAGAAATTCGGTATCGCCGGTGAGCAGGGCGTGCTGGTACGCCGGACGAGTGATGAAGTCGTACGAGAGGTCAGCGCCGGCTGCGCCCGAGTCGCGGATGTCTTCGACCGCAAGGTTGAGTTCCTGGAACGAGAAGCCGCCGACCTTGCGAATCATGCTGCCGATGAACTGGTTGGCGGCGTGTGACAGCGGGTGCCCCTCCGACCACGCCGGCCGGCCGTCGACTGAGCGCTCGGCGGCAAGGAAACCGTTGGCGTCGAGGCGCAGCGCCGTCGCCCCGAGGTCGCCGAGCGAGTGCAGCGCGTCGCCGATGACGAGGCGCATGCCGGCGAACGTGGGGTCAAGCCAGTTGATGGTGGGCTGCCCCGCCTTGAAGTAGTGCAGGTAGACCCAGCGGCGCGTGACGCCGTCGACGCCGAGCACCTCACCCGTCGCGCTCCAGTTCGTCTCTTTCACGCCGGGCTGGTAGAAGATGACGCGCTGCAGCGAGCCAATGATGAGCCCCTCGCGGGCGAGCGCCGCCTCGGCCGAGGGGCTGAGGTTCGCCGAGTCCTCACCCTCGGGCAACTCGGGCAACAGGTGCCAGAATTCCTCGGGGATGTTCACCATGTGGAAAATGCCGGGATACTCCTTGTACCCCATCTCGGCGAGGCGGAAGTCGGCGCCCTTGCCGGTGTGGCCAGGCACGATGTCGTCGATGACGATGCCGCCGAACTCCTCGGCCCGGTCGGTGAGCCGCTGGAATTCCTCTTCGGTGCCGAACGCGCCGTCGACGCGCGTTGAAATGCGGTCGAACTGGCCGTCGACGCTCGGGCTCGTCTGCCAGCCGACGATGCCGCCGGCGATCTTCGTCGGCCCCGTGTGAATCGCACCGATGCCGACGCGAGCGAACGCGCGCCAGAGTTCCTCGTTGCCGAGGGTCGCGAGGAACGACTCCCCCGGCTCCGTGATCATCGCGCTCGGGTAGGTCGTGAACCACACGGAGGCCTGGTCGAGCGCGCGGCGCGCGTCGGGCACGGCGTACGCGTTGCGCCACATGCTCGCCTGACCCGACAACCCCCGCGCCATAACATTCGCGTCGCCAAGCATCGAGTGCCGCTTGAGCCACTCGACGTACGAGGGATTCGACGCGTCGGCCCGGCGCGGGTCGGCGAACGTGCGCTGAATGCGGCTGATGCCGAGGCTCAGGCGCGGGCGTCCGCGCCCTTTGGGCTCATTAGTATTCTGCTCGACCATGCGGCCTCCCATCGCTCGGGGCCAGTGTAGGAGTGGCGAGTACGCGCAGCCTGGATGGCCGCTAGCGTCGCGCCGCGAGCGCGCGGTCGACCTCGTCGCGCGTCGGGATCGACTCGGATGCGCCGACTCGCGTCGCCGCGAGCGAGCCGGCCGCAAGTGCCCGCGTGACCGCCTCGCGCAGTTCCCCACCCGCCGCGAGCGCGGCGCCAAGGTGGCCCGCGAACGAGTCACCTGCCGCGGTCGTGTCGACGGCGTCGACGGCGACCGTGGCGAGGTGCTCGGCTCCGGCGCTGGTAACGAGGCTCGCCCCGGCCGCGCCGCGGGTGATGAGGACCACGCGCACGCCGCGCTCGAGGAACCAGCGCCCGGCTCGCTCGGCGGAGGCGTCGTCGGTGACCTCAATGCCCGAGAGCAGCCCGGCCTCGTGCTCGTTCGGGGTGACCACCTCGACGTCGCGCCACAGCGACGCCGGCAGCTCGCGGGCGGGGGCCGGGTCGAGCACGACGGTCAGGCCAAGCTCGGTGGCCTCGGCCGCGACGGCAACCACCGTCTCGAGCGGCACCTCGAGCTGCAGCAGCACGACGCCGGCGCCGGGCGCGATCGCCCGCAGGCTCGCGACCGCGCGCTCGGGGGTGAGGGCCGCGTTGCCGCCGGGAATCACGAAGATCGAGTTGTCGCCGCTCGCCGCGTCAACGCGAATGTGCGCGACGCCGGTCGTGCCGTCGACCTCGTGCAGTTCACCGAGGACGACCCCGGCCTCGCGCAGCGCGTGCATCGCGACGATGCCGAAGGTGTCGTCACCGACACAGCCGACGAGCCGCGTGGTGGCGCCCGCCCGAGCCGCGGCGACGGCCTGATTTGCACCCTTGCCGCCGAGGCCCAGGGTGAAGCGGTCGCCGGTGCGAGTCTCCCCCGCGCTCGGCACCGGCGTGCCCGCTGCGGTGAGGTCGACGTTGATGCTGCCGACGACGATGACCGCAGAGCTTGCCGTTTTGGCGTTCGACATGCGCACCTGCCTTCTCGACTCCACTGGATGATGCCGTGCCAACATACGACGAACATCCGACACCGACTCTTGGCGTCGGCCTCGGCGCGTCGCCTCGCGGAATTTCACCGCGCAAACTCCGTTGCCCTCTGGGAAGCCCGGCGAAAGGAACCTCATGCAGATCTCGTTGCTCGATCGCACTCGAACGCGCGTCGGCGACACGGATGCGCAGACCGTCGCGGCCACGGTCGACCGCGCTGTGCGCGCCGACGAGCTCGGGTTTCACGGCTTCTGGGTCGCCGAACACCACAGCGTGCCCGGCATCGCGAGCGCGACACCGGGCCTGCTGCTCGCCTCCATCGGCGCGCGCACGCGGCGCATCCGCCTCGGCACCGGCGGCATCATGGTGCCGAATCACCGCCCGCTCGTCATTGCCGAGCAGGCGGCGCTGCTTGAGGCACTGCATCCGGGTCGCGTGGACCTTGGGCTCGGTGGTTCGCTCGGCTTCATCCCCGCGGTGCGCGAGGCACTCGGCCGGATGCGCGTGACCGACGAGGAGTACCGCAACGAGATTGCCCAGGTGCGCGCGCTCGTCCGCGGCGAGGGACCGGTGCGCACGATGCCACGGGTCGCGGCGCCGCCGATCTATCTGCTCGCGATTCGGGGTGGCCTCACGCTCGCGGCCGAACTCGGGTTGCCGGTGATCGTCGGCGGCTCGCTACTCGACAATGCCGAGGCGCTCGAGGCCTACCGCAGCAACTACGTGCCGAGCGAGGACGCCCCCGAGCCTCGCCTCATTGCCAACGTCGATGTCATGATCGCGTCGACGCGCGAGCGCGCCCGTGAACTGCTCCTCCCCGAGGCATGGGCGCTCGCCGACTCGCGCAATGTCGGCGAGTTTCGCGCACTGCAGCCGGTCGAGGAGGTGCACCGCCTGCGTGCCGCCGCCGGTGCGAAGCTGCAGCAGGAACTCGCGCGACAGGTACGCCGCGGCATCGCGGGCACGGCCGACGACGTCGCCGAACGGCTCGAGCAACTCGTCGCCCGCACCGGCGCCGAGGGGCTGCTCGTGAGTTCGAGTACCTTCGACCGCGAGGCAATTGCTGCTACCGATGAGGCGCTCGCGGCGCTGCTCACCTAACGCTCATTCGCAGCGGGCTCGGTCGCCGTCGTGGCCCTTCTCGACGGCGCCGCCCTCGTCGGCCCAGTCGGAACCGGGCTCAATGTTTTCGGCGGGGTCGCTGACGACATCGGGCACGTGCGGTGGCGCGTCGACGTTCGGCAGTGGCTCGGAGATGGGGTCGATAGACATGGTTGCACCTTGCTCTCGTTGGGAACTTGGGTGCCAAGCTACGCCCGATCGGTCGACGTTCCCTCAATGTTCCTGGGTCCACCCCGTGTGCCGAAACACCCGGAAGATACGATCGCGGGCATGACGCCGAATCCCGCCATCCCGCTCCCCGAGGATGCGCGGGCTCGCCGCGCGGTCGGCGCCCTGTTCCTCACGAACGGCGCGATTTTCGCGAACATCGTGCCGCGCTTCCCCGAGATTAAGGCGCAGCTCGGCCTCGACAACGCCGTCTACGGGCTCGCGGTCATCGCGTATCCCGTCGGCGCAATTCTTGCGGGGCTCGCGGCCGGGGCGCTGATCCGCCGCTTCGGCTCGGGCAAGGTCGCGGTTGCCGGAACCATCGCCACCGGCGTTGGCGTCCTCGCCGCCGGCGCGTCGCCGACGCTCGCGCTGTTCGTCGCGGCACTCGCCTTCGGCGGGGCGATGGATGCGGTCACCGACGTCGCGCAGAACACGCACGGCCTGCGGGTGCAGCGCCGCTACGGCAAGTCGATCATCAATGGCTTCCACGCGATCTGGTCGATCGGATCGGTGATCGGCGGCGCGATGTCTGCGGCCGCGATCGCGCTGCGCATGCCGCTCGCGCTGCACCTCGGCATATCGGTGGCGTTGTTCGCCACCGTCGCGCTCGTCGCCTACCGCTATCTCTTGCCGGGGCGCGACACGGAGGTTGAGTTGGATACGCAGGGCATTGAGGTGGTGCGCTCACTCGCGACCCGCCCATCGCCACGCATCTACGTGACGGTGTTCATGCTCGTGCTCATCGCAATCGCCGGCGCGATGGTCGAGGATGCGGGCTCGGCCTGGGCCGCCCTCTATCTCTCTGACTCGCTGGGGGCACCTGAGTCACTGGCCGCGCTCGGCTTCATCGCGCTGGTCGGCGCGCAGTTCGTCGGGCGCATCCTCGGCGACCCGCTCACCGACCGCTTCGGTCAACGCGCCGTCGCCTTCGCCGGTGGGGCGTTCACCTTCACCGGCATGGGCCTCGCGCTCTGGTTCCCGACCGTGCCCGGCACGATCGCGGGCTTCGCGGCCGCGGGCTTCGGCGCCGCAACGCTCATCCCGGCGGCGATGCACCGGGCGGATGAGCTGCCCGGCTTCCGCCCCGGCACCGGCCTCACGCTCGTGTCGTGGCTCCTACGCCTCGGCTTCCTGCTCTCGCCGCCGCTCGTCGGCTTCGTCGCCGATCACGCCTCGCTTCGGCTCGCCCTGCTCGTCGTGCCGCTCGCGGGGCTCATCGTCATGGCGACGGCGTGGGCGCTCGACGGCCGCAAGCGCGAGTAGCGGCCTAGCCGCGCGCGGGCACCGCCGCGGCTACCGCATCCGCCACCGTCGGATGCTCGAACTCGAACGCGCTCTCGACAAGCCGGGTTGGCTGCACGGCCGCGTCGGCAAGCAGCAGCGAGTCCGCGGCGCGACGCCCGAGTGCCGTCCGCAGGCCCCACTTCGGCACCGGCAGCACGTAGGGGCGCCGCAGCCGTTGCGCGAGGGCGCGCCCGAGGTCGTTCGAAGTCGCCAGGGTCGGGCCGGTGAGATTCACGGGTCCGGTGAGCCCCTTGTCGATGATGTGGCGAATAGCCCGCACCTCGTCCTCGAGCGAAATCCACGGCATGACCTGGTTCCCGCTGCCGAGCGGTCCGCTCACCCCGAGTTTCGTCAGCGTGAGCAGCGGCTTGAGCACTCCGTCAGCGTGCACGAGCGGCGCCGTACGGAGCAGCGCCACCCGCGCATCCGGCCCCGCAAGCAGGGCCGCCGCCTCCCACTGCGCGCAGAGCCGAGCGAGGTACGTGTCACCGGGCGCGCCCCGTTCGTCGAGGGTGGCACCCGGCTGGTCGCCGTAGAAGCCGACGGCCGAGGAAGAAATGAACGCCGGAGCCTCCTTGCCGAGGGCGCGCAGTGCGTCGGCAAGCACGCGGGTCGGGCGCAGCCGCGAGCGCCGCAGTTCGGTCGCGTACCCGGGTGTCCACGGCAGGCGGCCAATGCTCGCGCCGTAGAAGTTCATGACGGCCTTGCTGCCGACAAGGATGCTCGGGTCGAGCGGCTCGAAGTTCGCGAGCCACTGCACCTCGTCGGGCGACTCGGCGGGCCGGCGCACGAGCCGAATGACGGTCGCGCCGTCATGCTGCAGCGACTCGGTGAGCGCCCGCCCGATCAGGCCGGATGCACCCGCGATTACGTATCGATCCGTCATTGAATATCCTTGCGAGCGAGTTTCGACGGCCACCAGACGGCACGTCCGACGTCAGTGAAGAGCGCAGGCACGAGCACAGCGCGTACTAAGAAGGTATCCAGCAGAACGCCAAACGCCACGATGAACGCGATTTGGGCGAGGAAGAGGATGGGGATGACGGCGAGCGCCGCGAACGTTGCGGCGAGCACGAGGCCCGCCGAGGTGATGACACCGCCCGTGGCGGCAAGCCCCCGCAGGATGCCCTCACGGGTACCGAACCTGAGCGCCTCCTCGCGCACTCTCGTCATGAGGAAGATGTTGTAGTCGATGCCGAGCGCGACGAGGAACACGAAGCCATAGAGCGGCACGGCCGCGTCGGCGCCAGGGAAGTGGAACACCTCGTTGAACACGAGCGCCGCGACACCGAGCGCGGCGAAGAACGACAGCACGGTCGTGAGCACGAGCAGGACTGGCGCGAGCACTGACCGCAGCAGCAGCATGAGGATGAGCAGGATCACCAAGAGCACTGCGGGAATGATGAGGTTGCGGTCGTGAATCGACGCCGCGTTCGTGTCGATGGCCGTCGCGGTGACGCCGCCTACGAGCGCGTCAAGGCCGGCGTCGGCGTAGGCGGCCCGAATTTCGGTCACGGTTGCCTCGGCGGCGGCTGAGTCGGCCGCGTCCGTGAGCGTGCCCTGCAGCAACACTTGGCCGTCGACGACGGTCGGCTCGGGCGTCGGTGTGCCGGGCGGACCCGCCGCCGAGATACCGTCGGCCGTGACCAGCGCGGAGCCGGATACGCTGTCGCCGCTGGCGACGCTGACGCTCGCGATGCCGTCGTGAGCGAGCAGCACGTCGGCCGCCTGCTGCAGCGAGTCGGCCTCGACGATGACGTTCACCGGGCTCCCCGAGCCGCCCGGGAAGTGCTCGCCGAGCGCCGCTTGGCCGTCGCGCGCATCCGAGCTCGCAAGCACGAGGTCGGACTGGGGCACGCCGTGCGCCTGCAGCTGGGTCACGCCGAGCGCGCCGGCGAGCAGCACGAGCGAGGAGACAACCCAAACCGCCCGCGGGCGGCGCTGGATGCGGCGGCCGAGGCCAGCCCAGCCGCCAGTCACGGCCTCGACCGCCGCGGCGTCGGCACCGGTGGCGTGCTCCGGCTCGTACTTCGGGCGGCGCGGCCAGAACGCTGCTCGCCCGAACGCATAGAGCAAGGCTGGCAACAGCGTAAGCGCGGCGAGTATCGCGAAGGCGATGCCGATCGCCGCTACGGGGCCGAGGGCGCTGTTCGACTTGAGGTCGCTGAGCAACAGGCACAGCAGGCCCGCGATGACGGTGCCTCCCGAGGCCAGGATCGGCTCGAAGGCACCGCGGAGCGAGTTCTTGGTGGCCCGCCATTTGTCGTTCGTGTGGCGCAGTTCTTCGCGGAAACGCGAGACATAGAGCAGGGAGTAGTCGGTCGCGGCGCCGATGACGAGAATGAACAGGATGCCCTGGGTCTGGCCGCTCAACATCAGCACGCCTGCCTTCGCGAGCCACCAGACGGTGAGCAGGGCGACCGTGAGCGCAAACACGCTCGTCGCAAGCACCGCGATCGGCAGCAGGAGCGAGCGGTAGACGACGATGAGGATGACGAAGACAGCGAGGAGCGCCACGAGCAGCAGCACGCCGTCGATGCCCGAGAACGCCGCGCTGAGGTCGGCTGTGAACCCGGCCGGGCCGGTGACGTAGGCCGTGACTCCCGCGGGCGCGGCGGCCTCGAGCCGCTCGGAGAGTTCGGCCACGACGTCACCGACCTCGGCGTCGGCCGAGATCGGTACGAATGCCTGCGCCGCGAGGCCGTCGTCGGAGGGCATCAGCGGCGAAATGTCGTCGGGCACCGCGTCGAGCTGCGACAAGTCGGCCACCGCGGCCTGAAGAGTGTCGAGCTGCTGCGCATCCAACTCGGTGGACGACGTGAACACGACCACCGCCGGCAGCACGTCGTCGTCGGTGAAGCCGCTCGCAAGCTCCTGCACCCGCGTTGCGTCCGCTGAGTCGGGTAGGTAGGCGGTTTGGTCGTTCGACGAGACCTCGCTCACTTTGCCGAAGTACGGGCCTCCGATGCTCGCCCCGAGTAACCAGAGCAGGATGATCGAGGCGGGAAGGATCACCCTCAGCCAGCGCGGGATGGCGGCGGTCGTCGCAGACGAATTCGCGTGGCTCATGGGGCTCCTGTCGACTCCGACCAGTATTCCCGTCGTGCGCCCACAAGTCCAACCAGAATGCACCGAAAACGGCGACGGCCCGCGAGTCACCGCGGGCCGTCGCCGCGTCGAGGAGGCGCCTAGGCGTTCGCCTTTTGCCCGCGCTCAATGAGTGAGATGAATGCGCCGAGGTAGGCGGTCAGGAACTCCTTGGTGCCGCCGGTCGTGATCTCACCGTGCTCGTCGATGAGGCCCGGCGTCATCTGGATCATGCCCTCGGGCTGGCCCATGACGATCGCGTTGAAATGACCCATGATTGCCCGGAGGTGCTGCTGCGCAGCGGCGGTCGAGATCGGGCCGCCCGAGGCACCGATGACGGCGACGGGGCGACCGCTGAACGACATGTTGCCGTAGGGGCGGGTCGACCAGTCGAACGCGTTCTTCAGCACGCCGGGGATCGAGCGGCTGTACTCGGGCGTCGCGATGAGCACGCCGTCGACGTCGCCAATCGCCTGCTTGAAGTCGGTCGCGACCTGGGGGAACTCGGCCTCGAGGTCCTGTGAGTAGAACGGCAGGTTCTTGATCTCGATCTCGCGGAACTCGACGCCCTCCGGCGCGAGCTTCGCGATCGCCTCGACGAGCGCGCGGTTAATAGACGTGCTCGAGAGGCTGCCGACGATGTAACCGATGGTGGTCACGAATGTGCTCCTAAAAGTCAGGGGGAAGGGGCGGGCCGACAGCGCGGCCCGAGAGAATGCAATCCACGACGGCGCGCATCTACTCCCACGACTTCGGGCGCCCGCGCCTCGCCGGAGACTGCCCCGCTTACTCGGCGTCGAATCTCGGCGCGAGCCGCTGGTGGAGGGCGCCGACGTCGGCGCTCGGCAGCAAGGCCGAACGCACGATGATGCCCTGCGCAGTCGTCAGCAACGCCTCGATCTCGACCGCGACGCGTTGCGGAGCCTCTTCGCCATACTTTGCCTCGCCCCAGGGCAGCAGCAATTCGGTGAGGTGCTGCTCGAGCAGCGCGAGGTTACCGGCCATCAGTTGCCGCAGATCGGGGTCGTTGAGCACCTCTGCCCACACCTGGAGCAACACTTGCGGCACGTTCATGATCGGCAGTTTCGATGCGTAGTTGAGGAAGATCTCGCGCGGGGTCACCATGCGCCCGGCGGTTCTCGCCGCGTCTCCGATCGAGGTCGCTCGATCTTCGAGGAGCTCAGCTGCCACGTGCCGAAACAGTTCGGCCTTGCTCGAGAAGTGCGAGTAGATCGACCCGGCCGAGAGCCCCGACGAGGCCGTCTCCGCGATCGAAGACGCAGTCGCAACCCAGGCCGACGGTGCCATCGACTTCGTCCGCGCCGGCGACCGCGACGAGGCCGTGGCCCAGGTCGAGGGCCGCGACACTTACGGCGCGATTGTGATCAGCGCATCCGGCGCGCCCGAGGTGCTCACTGCATCCGCCGGCAGCGCCGTCGCCACCCAGCTGCTCAACGGCGTCGCGACCCAGCTGCAGGCCCAGCTCACCGAGCAGGTGACCGCCGCCGGCGGCGATGCGAGCATGGCGCCGCAGGTCGTCGTGACCGAGCTTGTGCCGCTCGCGGCATCAGATGCGGCGGGCTCCGGCCTCGCCGCGTCGGCATTCCCCCTTACGATGGGCGGCATGCTTGGCGGCGTGCTCACGGCGCTGTCGATCAAGGGCCTGTGGCGGCGCCTCGCCACCGTCTCCCTGTTCAGCGCGAGCGCCGCGCTCATCATTACCTTCGTGCTGCAGACCTGGTTCGAGTATCTTCAGGGCAACTTCGGGGTGAACTCGCTTGCGATCGGCCTGTCGATTCTCGCGTCGTCGACGTTCATCGTTGGTGCCGCGACGCTCCTCGGCACGCCAGGCATCGGCGCCGGCGCGCTCGTGACGTTCCTCATTGGCAACCCGCTCTCGGCCGCCGCGATGCCGTGGCAGTTCCTCGTCGAGCCATGGGGTGCCAACGGTCAGTTCCTCGTGCCCGGCGCCTCGAACTGGCTGCTGCGTTCACTGAGCTACTTCCCCTCGGCAGACACCTCGCAGCAATGGTGGGCCCTGGCGGGCTGGGTCGCGTTCGGACTCGCACTTGCTTTCATCGGCACGGCCGTTCGCGGCCGACGCGGCATCGCACCCGCCGTGGTCGAGCCCGCCGAGGCAGCGACGGCAGAGGCGACGACGCGCGCACCGGTCACCGCCTAGCGCCCGCTCCGCCCCAAACGCCCGCGCCCAACTCAGTCTGGCGCGGGGGTTCACGCGTGTTTCGCGTGGCGCAAGAGGTACCAGCACCACAGCGCGAAGCAGCCGATACCGACCGCGAGCGCGACGAGCAGGGCGACGCCGAACGGCTGCTGCGTGAGCGCGGTGAGCGCCTCGTCCATGCCGCCAGCCTCCTCGGGATCGTGGGCGATCGCGGCAGCGACGAACAGGCCGCCGATGAGTGAAATGGCGATGCCCTTCGCGATCCAGCCCGCGCCAGCGAGCCAGCGGGCGGTGCCGGTGAGCTCGGTCTCGAGCTCTTCGTTGAACTTGCCCGAAGTGCCCTTCACGATCTGAGCGACGCCAACCGCGACAACGCCGAGGCCGACCGCCGCGACGAGCCAGGGACCAAACTGCATCGACATGAGCCGCGACGTGAGTGACTCCTCGCCGCTACCGCCACCCGAGCCGCCGCCGAGCGCGGCAGCGATCGACGAGGCCGCGAGCACCGCGTAGAGCACGGCGCGGGCGAACGCGCCGAGTCGCTTGCGAAGGCGTTTGCCGCCATCGAACTCGCGGTAGCCCACGAACCCGGCGACGAGCTGCCACACGACGAGCGCGATGAAGCCGATGCCCACGACCCAGAGCAACACACCACCGAGGGGCGTCTTCGCAAGTTCTTTGAGCGCGCCGGTGTTGGAGGCATCCGCGCTGTTGTCGCCGAACGCGACCCGCAGCGCCAGCCACGCGATAACGAGGTGCATGAGGCCGTAGGCGAACACCCCGATCTTGACGAGGGCGCGATAGGCAGGCTGCCGCTGCACCTGATGTGCGGCATCTTTGGCGGTGGACTTGGCGACGTTCGACATGTCTCGACGCTAGCGAATCCGCTCGGCAATCCACAGGGCGCCCGCGAAAGCCCGTTACAAGACGCACCGGTACCCCTGCCGAAAGGTGCCTCTACCGTGCGGGCACACGGCGCGGAAACATCGACGACATGGCCTCCACCACCGTCGACGCACCAGCCCAGTCCGCCCTCGCCCCTCGCATCCGCTCAGCGGCGCCCGGCACGGTCATCGCGGTCGCGGCCGCGATGGTGTCGATGGCGGTGGGGATGCTCGTACCCGGGCTGAGCGCGATGCTGCTCGCGATCATCCTCGGCGTCGTCGCGGCGAACACGGGCCTCATTCGCGCGCCGCTTGCGCCGGGCATCAGCTTCGCCGCGAAGCACCTGTTGCGGGCGGGCATCGTGCTGCTCGGCCTGCAGCTCATGCTTGGCGACATCGTCGCCCTCGGGGGCCCGATACTGCTCGTGGTGCTCACCATCGTCGGCGGCGGCATCTTCGGCACGCTCGCGCTCGGTCGTCTCTTCGGCGTGCCGCGGCAATTGCGTCTCCTCATCGCCTGCGGCTTCTCCATCTGCGGCGCCGCTGCGGTCGCGGGCACCGCCGGCGTCACCGACCCCGACGACGAGCACGAACAGGACACGGTCACCGCGGTTGCCCTCGTCGTCATCTTCGGCACGATCATGATCTTCGCGGTACCCGGCCTAGCGACCCTGCTCGGCCTGGATGCGCGCATGGGCGGCATGTGGGCCGGCGGTTCGACCCACGAAATCGCGCAGGTCGTGGCGATCGGCGGCATCGTTGGCGGTGGCGCGCTCACGGTCGCCGTGCTCGTGAAGCTCGCGCGCGTGCTGCTGCTCGCGCCGGTCATGGCCGTGCTGAGCATCCGCGCCCGGCGAGAGGCCGCAGCGCACGCCGAGCAGTCGGCGCCGAAACTGCCGCCGATTCTGCCGCTGTTCATCGTCGGGTTTCTCGCCGCCGTGCTGCTGCGCTCGTTCGTGCCACTGCCGACCATGGCCCTCGACCTCGCCGGGCAACTACAGACGGTGCTCCTCGCGGCGGCGATGTTCGGCCTCGGCTGCGGCGTGCGCGTCGCGCAGCTGCGCAAGGTCGGCGCCCGACCGTTCGCCCTCGCCGCTGCAGCTACCGTGCTCGTCGCTGGCATCGCGCTCGGCGGGGTTCTCGTCGCCGCCTGACGCGTACGATGCTCGCGTGGAGACGCAGCAGCTCAAGACGCCCGGCGGCGCGCGCCTCGCCTGGGCGACGGCGGCGGGCGCGCCGCGGCGTGAGATCGCCCGCGGTCTGCTGCGCGGGCTGCTCGCGCCCGACTTCGGCAACATCGCCTTTACGCAGGCGTGCGCCGTCTGTGGCAGCCGCGAGCATGGCCCGCTGCGAGTCATCGCCTCCACACGCGAGCGCATCCCGCGCGTCAGTGTGAGCTATGCCGCCGGCGTGGCGGTCGTCGCGTTGGCGCCCATCGGCGTTGCCGAGTTCGGCATCGACGCCGAGGCCGACTCTCCCCGAACCCGGGCCGCGATTGCCGAGGCCCTGCCCGACTGCCCGGACTCGAGCATCCGGGCCTGGACCGCCCTTGAGTCCGTCGCGAAGGCGAAGGGCACGGGCCTACGCGGTGACTGGCAGCGGGCGGATACGGCGGGCTACGACCTCGAGCACGTCACGCTGCCCACCGTGCCGGACGCGGCCGAAACCGACTCCTGGCCGATCGTCGTGGCGCTCTGCGCGCGGTGGACCGTCGCTACGCGGAGGTAGGGGGCGGCAGAGGGGCTGCCGGGGTCGGAGGCGTCGCTGGCGTCACGGGAGGCAGCGGCGGCAGCGGCTTCTCGTGGAGCCACGCCTTCCATAGGTCGGCCTGCGTCGGAATGCCCGCGACTTCCTCGACCACCGCGAGGAAATCTTCCGTGCCAACGAGTCGGTGGCGATACTTCGAAGCCCAACGCCGCAGCACGGCCCGGAACACGTCGTCGCCGACCGTGCGCCGCAGCGACTCGAGCAGCAGGGCGCCGCGCTTGTAGACGCGGTCGTCGAACAACTGCCGCTCACCCGGATCGGCAAGCACCAAGTCCTGCCGCTCGCGCACAAGTTGCGCGTAGTGATGCTCCGCGCACTCGGCGATGGTCTGGCCGCCCGCTGCCTCCGACCACACCCATTCGGCGTAACAGGCGAAGCCTTCGTTGAGCCAGATGTCGGCCCACTGGCGAATGTCGACGCTGTTGCCGAACCACTGGTGCGCGAGCTCGTGCGCAATGAGCCGTTGCTCGTCGGCCGCGCAGTGGTTCGCACCGAACGTCGCCATGCCCTGCGCCTCGAGCGGAATCTCGAGTTCTTCCTCAGTCACGACCGTCGTGAGGTCGACCTGCGGGTACTGACCGAACCAGTCCTCGAACACCTCGACCATCTTCGGCATGGGTGAGAACGCCTGGCGCACGCGCGGCCACTGCGCGGGCGGCGTGACGATGCGGCCCGCGCCGAGCTTGTATTCGCGGTACTCGCCGACGTGCACGGCGACGAGGTAGGTCGCCGTCGGCACCGAGCTCGCGAAGCGCCACGTGCGCTTGCCGCCGCGCGACGACACACGCCCCGGCTTGCCGGTCGCCGCGACGAAGAAATCCTTGTCGCAGGTGAAGGCGATGTCGTAGGTGGCGCGGTCGTCCACGCGGTCGTTGCAGGGGAACCAGGTCGGCGCACCGGTCGGCTGTGAGGCGACGAGGGCGCCGTTCTCGAGCTCTTCCCAGCCAATCTGCCCCCACTTCGAGCGCACTGGGCCAGGCCGGCCCCCGTACTCGACCTCAACCTCGAAGCGGGCCCCCGCCGCGAGCCGGTCACCAAACTTGAGCTGCACGCTGCGGCGATCCTGTGTGAACTGCTTGTGGAGCTTGCCGCGCACCCTCACCTTCGACGCCTTGAGCGCGTGCAGGTCGACCCGCAGCGACTTCGTCGCCTCGAGCACGAGGATGCGCAGGGTCGCGGTACCCTCGAGCCGGTTCGTGCGCGGGGTGTAATCGAGCTCGAGTTCGTAGTGCTCGACCGAGTACCGGCCGTCGCCGGAGTCGGGCATGTAGGGGTGCGGAAAAGCGGTAGGTAGCGTCGAAAGTGACTTCATTCGGAGAATCTCAGCGCGCGAGCGCGGTTAGTTGGTGGATTGGTAGGCGCGCACCTTCACGGCACGCCACGGGCCGATGGGATTTCCGCTCCAGCGCGAGCCAACGGGCACCGTCTCGCCACGCATCACGAGCGACGCGGGGCCGACCGTGGCATGGTCGCCGATGCGCGCAGCGGGCAGCACCACGCTGTGTGGGCCGAGCGTTGCGCCCGCGCCGAGCTCGACCCTGTCGATGCTCATGATGCGGTCATGGAACAGGTGCGTCTGCACGACGCACCCGCGGTTCACGGTCGAGCCGTCGCCGAGCGTGACGAGGTCGGGCTCGGGCAGCCAGTAGGTGTCGCACCAGACACCGTGACCGACCTTCACTCCGAGCGAGCGTAGCCACACCGCCATCGCGGGCGTGCCGATGGCCGAACGCGCGAACCAGGGCGCGGCGAGCATCTCGGTGAATGTGTCGCTCACCTCGGTGCGCCACACGAAGCTCGACCAGAGCGGATGCTCGCCGACGCGGATCGGGCCGACGATCGTCCACTTTGCGACGGTGGTGATGAGCGCCGCAACGCCGCCGGCGACGAGCATGACGACACCTGAGAGGAGAAGGGTCCACAGCGGGCCCGTCGTCTCCCACAGCCAGGCGAACGTGAACAGCACCGCGACGCCAAGCCCGCAGGTGACGAGCACCGGCACGATGCGACAGAGTTCCCAGAGCGTGCGCGCAATGCGCAGGCGGCCGCCGGGGTTGTACGTGCGCTCGTCGTCGCCATCCTGCGTCACACGCCGCAGGCGGGTCGCTGGCGAGCCGAGCCACGACGAGCCCGACTTCGCCTTCGACGGCGCGACCGAGAGCACCGCGACGAGCGAGTTCTTCGGCACCTTGTGGCCGGGGCCGGCCATGCCGGAGTTACCGAGGAACGCCTTCTTGCCGATGCGTACCTGGCCGATACGCAGCCAGCCGCGGTGCAGCTCGTACGAGGCCACCAACGTGTCGTCGGCGAGGAATGCGCCATCGTCGATGCGCGCCATCTTCGGCAGCAGCAGTACCGTCGAGGCCTCGACATTCTTGCCCACCTTGGCCCCGAGCATCCGCAGCCAAATCGGTGTGAACAGGCTCGAGTAGAGGGGGAAGAGGAAGTTTCGGGCCGCGTCGAGCAGGCGCTCGGTGGTCCAGGCCGCCCAGCCCTGGCGGCTGTGCACCGGGTAGGTGCCCTCGCGCATCCCAATCGAGAGCAGGCGCACGAGCACGACGACGGCGCCCGCGTAGACGACTCCGGCGGCCAGCACGGCGGGTACGAGCCACGCCATCGCGCCGCCGAACGCGCCGAGCAGCGTCTCGGCACCACGGATTCCCTGCACGAGCACCAGCGCGCCGATCGTGAACGCGACGAACGGCAGCAGCGCGAGGCCGACCGACGAGATGCCGTAGGCGAGCTTCCAGATCGGGCGCTGCGGCGCGACGCCCTTCGGCCAGCCTTCGAGCGCTTTGCGCTTCTTCGAGTCCTTCGCGCCGCCGATGCGCACGGCCGGCGAACCGGCCCAGAGCTGCTCCGACTTCACGCGGCCGAACACGGCCGAGCCGGGCGCGATCTCGGCACCGTCGTCGACCCGGGTGCCCGGCGCGAGCGTCGAGCGTGCGCCGACGGTGACGTTGTTGCCGATCCGCACGCCACCGAGACGCAGCAGGTCGCCGTCGATCCAGTAGCCGGTAAGGTCGACCTCGGGTTCGATCGCGCTGCCGCGGCCGACCGCAAGCATGCCGGTGATCGGCGGCAGCGAGTGGAGGCTGACCTCCTTATCAACCTTCGCGCCGAGCAGCCGGGCGTAGACCGACACCCACGGGGCGCCGGCCAGTCCGACCGCGTCGATCTGCGTCGCGAACTGCTCAGCGAGCCAGAGACGCATGTGCACGCCGCCGCCACGCGGATAGTCGCCAGGCTTGACGCCCGCGAGCAGCAGCCGGGCAACAAGCACGGCGATCGACATGCGACCGAACGGGGTCGACACGATCACGAGGCCGATGATGAGCACCCACCACGAGACTTCAGGCAGCACGGCAAACGCGACCGGGTCGATCGCGTGCAGGATCGTGCTCGCGGTGAGCAGGTAGAGCAGCCAGCGCACGCCGCTCGCGATGAACAGCGGGATGCCCGCGAGCGTCTGCGCCCACTGCGTGCGCTTCGGCGTCGGCCGTGGCTGGTGGTAGCTGTCGGGATCGGCATTCGCGTCCGTCGCCGCGACCGCCTTCGCCATCGCCGCGAGACGCGGCACGTCGTAGATGTCGGCAACGGTGAACTCGGGCACTCGGCTGCGGATGCGCGACACGAGTTGCGCCGCGGCGAGCGACCCGCCCCCAAGGTCGAAGAAGTCGGCGGTCACCGACGGCACCGGCACGCCGAGAACGGCCTGCCACTGCTCGCCGAGCCAACGTTCGGCGTCGGTGAGGTCGGGGTTCGCGTCGAGTCCCTCCCCCGCGCCGGCGCCGGGAATCGGCCATGGCAGCGCGGCGCGGTCGACCTTGCCCGAGGTGCGGATGGGCAGTTCGTCGACGACCGCGAGCAGCGGCATGACGCCGGCCGCGAGGCGCGAGGCGAGGTAGTCGCGGGCGTGCGCGCGGTCGAGCTCGCCGCCGTTGCCCTCGACGACGAGATAGCCGACGAGCACGGCGACGCCGGCCTCGCTCTTGCGCACGGCGGCCGCGGCCGCGGTTACGCCGGGGAGGTCCTGCAGCGCGTTCTCGACCTCGCCGAGCTCGATGCGGCGGCCGCCGACCTTGACCTGGTCGTCGGCGCGGCCGAGGAACATCAGCCCGGTCTCTTCAAAGCGCACCAGGTCGCCCGAGCGGTAGGCACGGTCCCAGCCGAGCGACGGCATCGGCGCGTACTTCTCGGCATCCTTGGCGGGGTCGAGGTAGTGCGCCAGGCCGACGCCGCCGATGATGAGCTCGCCCTGTTCGCCGGGCGCCACGGGGTTGCCCTCGGCGTCGACGACGGCGAGGTCCCAGCCGCCAAGCGGCAGGCCGATGCTGATCGGCGAGACGCCGTCGAGCTGGCAGCCGCATGAGACGACCGTGGCCTCGGTCGGACCGTAGGTGTTCCAGACCTCGCGCTCCTCCTCGACGAGGCGGGCGGCGAGCTCGGGCGGGCAGGCCTCGCCACCGAAGATGAGCAGTCGCACGTTCTCGATCGACTCGGCCGGCCACATCGCGGCGAGCGTCGGCACGGTCGAGACCACCGAGATGCTCTGGCGCACGAGCCACTGCGCGAGGTCCTCGCCCGAGCGCACAAGCGCGCGCGGGGCGGGCACGAGACACGCACCGTGACGCCACGCAAGCCACATCTCCTCACACGACGCGTCAAACGCGACCGAGAGACCGGCGAGCACGCGGTCGCCGGGGCCGAGCGGATCCTGCTGGAGGAACATATTCGCCTCAGCGTCGACGAAGGCGGCGGCCGAGCGGTGCGTCACGGCGACGCCCTTCGGAACGCCCGTCGAGCCAGAGGTGAAGATGATCCAGGCGTCCTCTTCGAGGGCCGGGTCGGCCGAGTCGATCGGCGTCTCGGGCGGTTCGACGCCACCGAGCTCACGTTCGCTCGGCACGTAGCCCTCGTTGCCAATGATGCCGGCGACGTGGGCCTCGCCGAACACGAGGTTCGCGCGCTCCTCGGTGTCATCGGCGTCGACCGGCACGTAGGCCGCGCGGGCTCGCATGATCGCGAGAATCGCAATATAGAGCGACTGCGAACCCGAGTCGACGCGCACGCCGACCCGGTCGCCGGGGCGCACGCCCGCGGCCCGCAGCGTGTCAGCCATCGCCTCGACCTCTTCGAGCAATTGGCCATAGCTCAGCGCCGCCGAGCCGTCGTCAATCGCCGACGCATCGGGATGCTCCGCCGCCGTCGCCCGCAAAATGTCGATCAGCGTGCGGGGCGCCGGCGCGTGGCTGGCACGGCGCAACACCTCTTGCGCGTTCGGGGACGGCTGCGCTGGGGGCAGGGCTGTATCCAAGTTCTCCGGTGCTCCTTCTTCGGGATCCGCGGAAGTCGGATCAATGCGACAACCTCTATTCTCGCACCAGCCAGCGACACCGGAGGCCGCGCATCGGCGCCAGTTAGGCGAACTTCGCCGGTTGTTTACCTCGGCGGGGAGCTTTCGTGACCGCGCGTCTCACCGAACAATGAAGATGGTCGTGCGTCGCGCCGGGCGGGTCGCCTTCGACGTCCGCACCGCGAGCATCCGCACCTCGGTCGTGAGCCAGAGCAGACCGAGTCCGATCACGATCGCCTCGAGTGCCGTCACCGAATAGAGGTGGAAGCCGGACGCGAGCACCGCCGCCCGTCGTGCTCTGGACCTTGGGATCCCCCAAACCCGCGCACGGGCCGGTGCTGCGGCGTCACACCGGAAACGACAAGAGCGCCCCACCCGGGCGATCAAGCCCGGGCGGAGCGCCACTACGTAGTCGTACTACGAGATAACGGTGATGTTCGCCGCCTGCATGCCCTTGGGGCCCTGCTCTGCGTCGAACTCAACCTTCTGGCCCTCTTCGAGACCGCGGAAGCCGCTGCCGTTGATCGCGCTGAAGTGCGCGAACAGGTCAGCCGAACCATCGTCGGGCGCGATGAAGCCGTAGCCCTTTTCCGAGTTGAACCATTTGACGGTGCCTGTGGCCATGACGTCATACTTTCTTTGTCGTGGACCGGTCTTGATCCCTGATACCGCGACGATGGCACCGCCGCGGGTAGGTCGTACGGTCGCACATCAGGTGATGCACGGGGCCGCACTATTCGCGCATGCACAGGTGTGCACACGGAATCCTTATTCAAGCCTATCGTGCCTCAGCACCTGCTCGGCGCGCCCAGAACTTTGCATACAGCGTCGAGACCGGTCCGGTCGCCTGAGCAGGAACAGCGAGAGGTACCCAATCATCGGCAACCATGTCGTCGCGCCGCCGCTCGGTATCGATCGTGTGCAACTCGAGATGCGCGTTGAGATAGGCGCGTCCGAGCAGCTGGGCAATGCTGGTCGCGGTCATCGCGCTCCCCCTCGCACGCGGCCACCGGGCGCGGCCGTTTCGGCGCCGATGCCACGCCGCCGCGGCGGCATTCACTCGGATGCGGTGAGCCAGTCGACGAGTTTGGGCCACGCCGCTTCGCCCACCTTGCGGCGCAGGAGGCCGTGATGCCCGAGGTTTGCCGTGCCGAGATCGGCCGGCGAATAGGTGCGCCGCTCGACCTTGGCCGAGGTCAGGTGCCGCGTCAGCGCATCCATCTGGCTCGGGGACGCCCACGGGTCGTCGGAGGCGCCGCTGGCGAGCACCTCGAGGTCGACCGCTGCCGCACGCTCGACGGCGCCCATGCTCGGGTCGTCGAAGAAGTAGCGCGGCTTGCGCGCCCAACGGCCCCATTCGAGCATCGCGGCTGCGGGAAGATCCTCGCCGATGCCGAGACGCTTGCCAGGCATGTAGCCGAGCCCGCGGCTTGTGAGGTATTCGGCGAAGGTCGAATAGAAGCGTTCGGGGGTCGCGGTGGCCGGGTTGACGATGACGACGCCGACCGGAGTGGCCGCGGGGTGCCAGAGCGTCCCAGCAATCGTGTCGCTGCCGACGGAGGTGGCGAGGCGTTCGCTGTTCGACGTTGAGGCTGAAGACATGTCGGGGAGCCTAGGTCTGAGCCTCGTGGCGGAACGGGAATTTGGAGACTCTCGCGCGTTTTTACGCCGGTGGTTCGGGCCGTGTTGTACGCCGGCTCGAACCACTGCTCCTGAGTTGAATTCGGATACACCCCTCGCAAAACTTGCACGAGCGCGAGCGCGATCGACAACTTTCAAGGTATTTCGCAAATTGGCTTGACGCGAGCGCATTCGGTTGCGTACGTTGAATGAGTCTCAAAGAAAGGGGGCAGTAAAATGGTAATTTCAACTCGGTTCATTCAGTCAGGCACCGTCGTTGCCGGCACGCCGATTTCCCTTCGCTGCGCCCCGGGAGTAGCCCTCCACTAGGCACCAGGCTGGACTTCTGCCCGCTTGATCTGCGCGAATCAGCATCGCTGGCTCGATGCGGGCAACGTCTCTGCACTGCCGCCGTGCATCCCCTCGAACATTCTCGAGCCGGGAATTACTGCATCGCCGCAATTTCCCCACCGCCAATTCTTTGGCGTGCGCAATTACTTCTTTGTGACTCGAAAGTCTTTCTCGTGAACAAAAGCGTTCAGTTCGTTTCCACCGACCGCAATCATCAACAACTGTCCGTTCAATTACCCGTTCAAGAACAATTCGAAGGCCTCACGTTCTTCGACCGCGTTTCGCTCCGCATGGGCGTCTGGCTCGTGCTGCGCGCCGAGCGCCGACGCGTCAAAGGACGGCTCGAAGCCGAGGCGCTGCTGCTGCGCCACCGTGTGCAGCAGGAAGTCGAGCGTGACCAGGCCGAACGAGAGCGCAAGTTCGCGGTGGCGGGGCTGCAACGCCGCATGTTCTAGGTGCGTGCGTGATGACAGCGCGGACCTCAATGCCGGTGGGGCCCGAGGTGGTCTCTCATCAGACCGCCCCGGGCTCCGCCGCCCGGCGCGCTGCCCCCGCTCATCCGCTTCGCTGATTTCGACCCGCGCCGCGCGCGAGTACCGTTGACCTCCATGAGCCCGCAGACGAACCCGACCGCACCGACGCCGACCGTCAGCGCAGCCACCTCGCCGCTCGGCGAGCAACCGCATCTCAAGCGGGCGCTGCAGAGTCGCCACATTCAGCTCATCGCCATTGGCGGCGCGATCGGCACGGGCCTCTTTATGGGCTCGGGCAAGACCATCTCGGTCGCGGGCCCCTCAGTCTACGTCGTACACCTCGCCCCGGCGTTGCCCGAGTGGTCACTGCCGGTGATCGCGCTCGTCGTCATCCTCATCCTCATCGGCCTCAACCTGCCGACCGTGCGTGCGTTCGGCGAGACCGAGTTCTGGTTCGCGATGGTGAAGATTGTCGCAGTCGTCGCACTCATCATCGCCGGCCTCGCGCTCATTCTGCTCGGCTACGAGAGTGAGCACGGCCGCGCGAGCTTCGCGCACCTCTGGGCCGACGGCGGCTTCTTCTCAACAGGGTTCATGGGCTTCGTCGCCGCGTTCCAGATCGCGACGTTCGCCTTCGTCGGCATTGAGCTCGTCGGCACGACCGCGGCCGAGACGCAAGACCCCGACCGTAACCTGCCGAAGGCCGTCAACTCGATTCCGGTGCGCATTCTGCTCTTCTATATCGGCTCGCTCGTCGTGCTGATGTCGGTGATGCCGTGGACCTCCTACGACGCCGACAACTCCCCCTTCATTCAGGTATTCGACGCCGCAGGACTGCCGGCCGCCGCTGCCATCGTCAACCTCGTCGTGCTCACCTCGGCAATGTCGTCGGCCAACTCGGGCATCTACTCGACCTCGCGCATGGTCTACGGGCTCGCGACCGAGCAGGATGCGCCGTCGCTATTCGCGCGCCTGTCGCGGCGCAATGTGCCCCAGAACGCGCTCTTCCTGACTGGAGTCGTGCTGCTCTCGTCGGTCGCGATGCTCGCCTTCGGCCTCGGCGAATCGACCGGCTTCGCGATCGTCACAACGGTGTCGTCGCTCTGCTTCATGTTCGTGTGGAGCATGATCCTCGTCAGTTACATCGTCTACCGCAAGCGTCGGCCGCAAGAGCACGCGGTGAGCAAGTTCCGCATGCCGTTCAGTCGGGTCATGCCATGGGTCGTGCTCGCGTTCTTCGTGTTCCTGCTCTGGGCATTCACGGGTGACGCCGACACGAGAGTCGGGCTCGTCGCGACGCCGGTGTGGTTCGCGCTGCTCGGTATTGGCTACCTCGGACTGCGCCGCACATCCGCCCATCGTCGCGCCCGCGACGAGCACCGCGCCGTCGCGGCTCGCGAGCGCGAGCTCGCCGAGCGGTGGCGCCAGGGCACCGATCGCTAGCGCGGTACTTGGCATGAAGTTCACTCGCGACACGCAGCGTGGCGACTGGCTGCGCCACCGCGTCGGAGACTGGGCCCACGTCGGCGGCGTCGCCGGCACGGGCTTCGAGGCCTACGCGCGCATCCTCCACCCCGCTAACGCGTGGCGCTTCGGCCCCGAGATCGATGAGTGGGGCTCGCCCCGCATGACCGAAGATGGGCGCTGGGGATGGGCGCGCATCGCCGAGCGCAACGGCCGCGTCATGCATCCGCTCGTGCAGTGGCGCCGGCTCACCGACGACGAGACGTCGCTCTCGTTCAGCGACGGCTGGGAAGTCTCACAAGGTGACGAGGGCCGCCTTGACCCCCGCTTGCTCGCCGCGCTCACGGCGCACCTCAGCGCCGCGACGACCACGCCCGACGAGGTCACCGTCGGTGTCTGGAACGGCTGGGGCGAACTCCACGATGGCGGCTCGAGCGCCTACATTGCCTTCGGCACCGACGAGGCCGAGGCGAAGCGCGAACGGGCACGCCTCGAGGCCGAGGCGCGCGCATCCGTCGCGCCCGAGGTGCGCGAGGCCGTGCGCCGGGGCCCCTGGCTCGAGTGGCCCGGCCGCGAGTTCCTGCTGTTCGACACGAGCCTCGCCGAGCTCAGCGACCCGGGCTGGATGCGCGGTGCCGGCCTCGGCGCAACGAACGATGACGACGGGGTCACACCACAGCTGCTCTGGCCGGCCGACCAATCGTGGGTCGTCGCTAGCGAGATCGACTGGGATTCGACCATCGTCGCTGGTAGCCGCGGGCTCGTCGACGCGGTGCTGGCCGACCCCACGTTCGAGGCGTTCGAGGTTGACGAACACTCGGATCTGTCTTGGGAAGGCAACACCGTCAACCCGGCGGGCATCCATCACTGACACCAGTGCGGTGGTCTCCTGGACGACTGCTAGCTTGAGGTCATGGCTGAAGATGTCGTCCGTGAGCGGCTGCGCGCATTCGTCGCGGAGCGAGACTGGGCCCAGTTCCACTCGCCCGAAAACCTCGCGAAGAGCATCACCATCGAGGCTGGTGAACTGCTCGGCGACGCAGCAGCTGGTGTTTGATCGTGGCGAGTACCACGACAAGAAGGGCCGAGAGAACAACCCGAAACTCGGCATCACCTATTCCGACGCCGACCTCCTCGAGTATGTGAAAAACATCTACTCTGTGCTCCTCACCCGCGGCATTCGAGGCACCTTTGTCTATGTCTGCGACGAGTCGTTGCGCGAATATCTCCGGACTTACTTCGCCTAATGAGCGACACGAGTCGCGTAAACTGGCTCGCATGAGTTCCGATGAGCGGATCACACCGCGCTCCATGATTGGCCGAGTCGCAGCCGTCCTCGGCGCGTTTTCCGGTGAGCGACCCGTCATCGGCGTCAACGAAATCGCGCGCAGCAGCAGGCTCGCCAAGTCGGTCGTGTCGCGCATCGTCAGCGAGCTCATCGAGGTCGACTTCCTCGAACGCGCCGACTCCGGAGTCCGCGTCGGCATCCGGCTGTTCGAGCTCGGCGAACTGGCGCAGCGGTCGAAGGAACTCCGCCAGCTCGCGCTCGGCGCCATGGCCGATCTCCGCCAGGCGACGGGCATCACAGTACAGCTCAGCGTACTCAAGGGCGCCGACCAGGTGTATGTCGAAATCCTCCGCGGCCGCGACTCCGACATGAACATCCGCTCCCGCATTGGCGGGCGAGTTCCTGCCTACGCGACAGCCGGTGGCAAGGCCGTGCTCGCGCATTCAACGGATGCGGCGGTGCAGCTCGCAATTCCCGCCAAGTTCGAACTGCTCGGCCCCGGGACTGTCGCCGATGAGAAGGCTTTCCGCAAACAACTCGAGCTCGTGCGCGTCAACGGTTACTCCCACGAGGTCGAGGAATCGAACCCGGGCGTCGAGTGCGTGGCGTGCCCGCTCCTGCGCGCCGATGGCACCCCGATCGCGGCGATCTCGGTGACCGGCCCGGCCGGCCGCATCAACGTGTTGCAGCATGCGACTGCGGTGCGCATCACGGCACTCGGACTCAGCCGACGCATTCGCGCGAACTCGGCATTCAGCACTCTTTAAGTGTCCCACTCACCGGAACTCCTGTTACCCGCCTTGTTCGGCGTCGAAATAGTGTGACCGGCGGCAGATACCGCACTGCCGCAGCAACGCTCGCATGGCGATGACGCCACTGCCGTTCGCTGCGCCACATTAATTCAACGAGGAGGCGCCCAGATGAGGGCGATGGTGATGCATGAGGCGGGTTCCCCGCTCGTACTTGAAGACTTGGACCTGGATGCGCCCGGGCCCGGCGAGGTTCAGGTACGCATCGAGGCTGCAGGCGTCTGCCACAGCGACGTTCACTACCTGACGGGTGGCCTGAACGCGAAGACACCGATCGTGCTCGGCCACGAGGGCGCCGGCATCGTTGAGTCGGTCGGCGAGGGCGTCACGCGCGTCTCCCCGGCGACAAGGTCATCATGCTGTGGCGCCCCCGCTGCGGCGAGTGCCAGTTCTGCCTCAAGGGCATGCCCGCCCAGTGCGAGCTCGGCAAGATTCATGGCCAGACCAACGAGCTCCTGCGGGGCGGAACCCGCCTCAGCAAGGACGGCGTTCGCTACCACCACCTCATGGGCGACTCGGTCTTTGCCGAGCGTGCCGTCGTCTCGCAGGAGTCGCTCATCGCGATCGACCCCAGTATCCCGGCCGAGGTGGCCGCAATCGTGGGCTGCGCGGTCATCACCGGCATGGGCGCGATCCTCAACCACATGCCCGACCTGGCGGGAAAGTCGGTCGTCGTCATCGGCGCCGGTGGCGTCGGCCTCTCCGCGATCATGGCCGCCGAACTCGTCGGCGCGGCGCAGATCATCGTCTCCGACATCGTCCCCTCGCGCCTCGAGAAAGCCGTCGAGCTCGGTGCCACCCACACGATCAACTCGAGCACCGAGGACTTCGTCGAGCGGGTGCGTGAGATCACGGGCGGCGGCGCGCACTACGTGCTCGAGGCCACCGGTCGCTCGCAGACCATCCGCACCGGCTTCGAGGCCCTGCAGCCCGGTGGCACCGAGGTCGTCGTCGGCCTCGGCGCGGTGGGCGACGAGGTCGCGATTCCCGTCAACGTGCTCGTGCAGGGCGACCGCCGCCTCGTCGGCTCGCTCTACGGCACGGCGAACAGCCCCATCCAGATCCCTGAGATCCTCAACCTCTACAAGTCCGGCAAGCTCCAGCTCGAAGCCTTGCTCGACAAGAGCTTCCCCCTTGAAGAGGCAAACGCCGCCATCGCTCACCTCCGCACGGGCGCGATCGGCCGACCCATCTTGATTCCAAACACCGCCGCATCCGCTTCCTAACGCAACTCACGGCTATCAAAGGAGACAGCATGTCTGTACAACTTCCAACGCGTCACCCGCGCCTGACATTCAGGTCAGTGCCCGGGACCGACGTCGCGCCCTCTGGGGCAGCGCCGTCGGCTCCACCATCGAGTGGTACGACTACTTCCTCTGCGGCACGATGGCGACCGCTGTCTTCAACGTGCACTTCTTCCCGAGCGAGGACGCCACCGTAAGCTCGATGCTCGCCTTCGCGTCGTTCGCGCTTGCCTTCGTCGTGCGCCCGCTCGGCGGCGTGGTCTTTAGCCACATCGGTGACCGCATCGGCCGCAAGAAGACCCTCGTGATCACCCTCACGCTGATGGGTGTCGCGACCATGCTCATGGGAGTGCTGCCGGACTACGCCGCGATCGGCGTTGCGGCGCCGATTCTCCTGACGTTCCTCCGTCTCGTCCAGGGACTCGCCCTCGACGGCGAGTGGGGCGGCGGTCTGCTGCTCGCCGTCGAGTACGCGCCGAAGAACAAGCGCGGCTTCTACGGCGCCGTGCCGCAGATCGGTGCTCTCACCGGACTCGTTCTTGGCAACATCGTGACGATCGTCTCCCGTGCGATCTTCCCCGAGGACGCCTTCACCGAGTTCGGCTGGCGCATCCCGTTCCTTCTCTCAGGTGTGCTACTCGTCGTCGGCCTCTGGATTCGTTCGAAGATCGACGAAACCCCGTCATTCCGCAAGGTCAAGGCCGAGGGCACCACCGAGAAGCTCCCGATCGCGACGGTCTTCAAGCACTACTGGCGCGAGGTTCTCATCTCGACCGGCGCGAAGTTCATCGAAACCAGCACGTTCTTCATCTTCGCGACGTTCTCGATCTCCTACGCCACTGGCTTTGGCTACGACTTCACTGCCGTCCTCGGCTTCGTACTCGCCGGTTCGATTATCGGCATCGGCGGCATACTGTTTTACGGCGGTCTCTCCGACCGCATCGGGCGCAAGAAGGTGTTCCTCGGTGGTAGCGTCGCGGTCGCAATCTTCGTGTTCCCCTACCTCGCCATGCTCTCGAGCGGCAACCTGGCGCTCGCCGGCATCGCGATCATCATCTCGTTCGCGATCATCTGGCCGACCTACGGCTCACTCATCGGCACCGTGCTCGCCGAGAACTTTGCGCCCGAGATCCGCTACACCGGCGCATCCCTCGGCTACCAGATCGGCGCCGCACTCGTCGGTGGCCCGGCCCCGCTCATCGCCACCGCGCTGCTCACCGCATTCTCGGGCAGCTGGATTCCCGTCGCCCTGGTCGTCGTCTTCTGCGCCGTCGTGAGCTTCATCTCGGTGTCGTTCGTGAAGGTGCGGCACAACGAGGATCTCGATGCCTAACGCAACGATCGGACGCCAGCAGGGTGCGCCGAGCTTCGGCGCCTGGGTCACGCTCGATTCCCCGGTGGGCACCGAACAGATCGCGCGCAGCGGTTTCGACTACGTCTGCGTGGGTGGTCAGCACGGGCTCGTCGGCTACGACGCGCAGGTGCGTGCCCTGCTCGCGATCACCGCGGGTGGCGCCACCCCGTTTGCTCGAGGGTCGACGAACTCGCCCGCAGAGATCGGCCGAGTGCTCGACGCGGGCGCCCACGGCGTGATCGTGCCGCTTGTGAACTCGGTCGCCGAGGCAGAGAGTGCGGCGCGCGCGGCACGCTACCCGACTTCGGGCGGTGACCGTTCCTACGGTCCGATGCGCCTCGGCTCGCACTTTGCGGACACCCCGGCCGAAATCGACGCGTCGGTCACCGTGCTCGTGATGATCGAGACCGCTGCGGGGCTCGCCGATCTCGAGGCGATCCTCGACGTCGATGGCGTCGACGGCGTCTACGTCGGTCCGTACGACCTGTCTCTCGCGCTCGGCGCGACAGTGCCGTTCGAGCCCGAGATCCTGCCCCGGTTGGATGCGGAGCTCGAGCGGGTCGCACAGGCCGCCACGTCGCGCGGCAAGGTCGCTGGCGTGCACTGCGCCGACGGCGAGCAGGCCGCGCAGCGGGTGCGGCAGGGCTTCACGTTCATCACCGCGGCGAACGACGTCTCGTCGCTTCGAGCGGATGCGCAGCGCCAGCTCGACGCGGCAAAGCAGGTCGAGCCTGCCGGGCGCGAGGGCATGAGCTACTAACGCGTGATTCCCCCAGAGGTGGGCGTCGACCAAAGCGGTCGGCACCCACCTCTCGTTTCCGGTGCAGCAGGTGCGTTCGTCTTGGCTTGGCTGGGAGCCGCCCGAGCATCCCGAAATTTAGTTGCAGCGTGAAGTGATTAGTGCTTGTATTTACTTGAAGCTGCAACAAAGAGCTGCGGCACGAAAAGGAGTTCAATCATGACCACCTTCACGATCTTCGGCACTGGCAACATGGCCAACGCGATCGGCGGCGTCCTCGCTGCCGGCGGCGCTTCGGTCGACCACATCACGCACGAACAGGGCGCGGGTGCCACCATTTCGGGCGACGTCGTCGTGCTCGCGGTACCCTTCCCCGCCCTCGCCGAGATCGTCGCGAACTATGGCGAGCAGCTGGAGGGCAAGGTCGTCGTCGACATCACCAACCCGCTCGACTTCGAGACCTTCGACTCGCTCGTCGTACCCGAGGGCAGCTCCGCCGCGGCCGAACTGCAGAAGCAGCTGCCGGGCGCTCGCGTGCTCAAGGCCTTCAACACGAACTTTGCCGCGACCCTCGCCTCGGGCAAGGTCGGCGAGAACGCCACCACCGTGCTCGTCGCCGGTGACGACGACGACGCGAAGTCGCAGCTCGTAAGCGCCGTCGTCGCGGGTGGCCTCAAGGCCATCGACGCGGGCTCGCTCAAGCGGGCGCACGAGCTCGAAGCCCTCGGCTTCCTGCAGCTCACCCTCGCCGCGGGCGAGAAGATTCAGTGGACCGGCGGCTTCGCTGTCGTCGCGTAGTTTTCGCAGCCACAACAGGGGGCGGGCCTCGACCTAGGTCGAGGCC
>NZ_JASCYH010000090.1:0-637 GCF_030011715.1 Gulosibacter sediminis
GCGGGTGTGTCGCCAGACGTGCTCGTCGACACCGATCGTGGTCACCCCGTCGAACCTGGTCGGGTCGTCGATGAGCCGCCGCTTGCCCTCGGCGAGGATCGCGGTGTTCGCGGTGTGCCAGGACACCCCGAGGCCTGCTGCGGCTCGGGTGACGGTGAGGTGGTCGACCACGATCGCGGTGAGTGCCCACGCGATCCCGCCGCGGGAGATCTTCGCCCGCGGCGCCGCAGCCTTCGTCGTGTCCTGCCGCCACGTTCGGCGGCAGTGTCCGCACCGGTAGCGGCGCACGCGGACCAGCAGCGTCGTCGGCCGATGCCCGAACGGCTCGTGCGCGAGCGGCCGGGTCACCGTGTCACGCGGCACACCCTCAGCGCCGCACTTCCGACACCACGGATCGTCGTCGACGACGCGGCACTCAAGTACTGCCCGGTCGGGCTCGAGCAGCTGTCCGACGGCTTCGAGGCCGAGCTCGTCGAGGCGGCAGAACGTGGTGAGGTCAGGGGTCGCGAACGTAGGGTGGTGCAAGTCGAGGTCTTCCGGCGGACGGTGAGTGTGAGAACTTCCATCCTGGAAGACCTCGACGTCTATCCGCGAACCAGCCGGCGCCCCTCGACTACACCCTCAACTGCGAAGAGCC
>NZ_JASCYH010000091.1:0-604 GCF_030011715.1 Gulosibacter sediminis
TGCTACGCCGGCTGCACGCGGAAGACCCCGAGGGCGGGTATCGGGTGCTCGCCGACGACCTCGCCGACCTCGGCTACCAGCTTTCCGAACGCCGCGTGTGGCGGCTGTGCCGGGTCGCGGGGATCCGCTCGACGATCACAACCCGCAAACGCCGTTACAAGAAGGCTGGCCCGCCCGTGCACGACGATCTCGTGCAGCGCGACTTCACCGCCGAGGGCCCGAACCAGCTGTGGCTGACAGACATCACCGAGCACTGGACCGGTGAGGGCAAGCTGTACCTCTGCGCGATCAAGGACGTCCACTCCAACCGGATCGTCGGGTACGCGATCGACTCCAGGATGAAGGCGCGGCTCGCGGTGAAGGCGCTGGAGATGGCGGTCGCGCACCGAGGGAACCCGACCGACGTGATCGTCCACTCGGACCGAGGCAGTCAATTCCGATCCCGCCGCTTCGTCAAGGCGCTCAAGCGTCACGGCCTGCGCGGATCGATGGGCCGCGTCGGGGCGTGCGGGGACAATGCGGCGATGGAGAGCTTCTTCTCGCTGCTGCAGAAGAACGTTCTCGACCGGCACCCGTGGGGCACCCGACACGAGCTCCGCCTCGC
>NZ_JASCYH010000092.1:0-602 GCF_030011715.1 Gulosibacter sediminis
GGTGTCCTGGCACACCGCGAACACCGCGATCCTCGCCGAGGGCAAGCGGCGGCTCATCGACGACCCGACCAGGTTCGACGGGGTGACCACGATCGGTGTCGACGAGCACGTCTGGCGACACACCCGCTTCGGCGACAAGTACGTGACGGTGATCATCGACCTCACCCCCGCGAGGAACAAGACGGGCCCGGCACGGCTGCTGGACATGGTCGAGGGCCGCTCGAAGCAGGTGTTCAAGCAGTGGCTCGCCGCCCGACCCAAGGACTGGTCGAAGGCGATCGAGGTGGTCGCGATGGACGGGTTCAGTGGCTTCAAGACCGCCGCGGCCGAGGAACTCCCCGACGCCGTCCCCGTCATGGACCCGTTCCACGTCGTCCGCCTCGCCGGCGACGCCCTGGACCGGACCCGGCAGCGCGTCCAGCAGGACACCCTCGGGCACCGCGGCCACGCCGGCGACCCGCTCTACGGTGTCCGTCGCATCCTTCACACCGGCGCGAGCTTCCTCACCGAGAAGCAGACCGCCCGCCTCGACGCGGTATTCGCCGTCGAGGAGCACATCGAGGTCGAAGCGACCTGGGGCATCTACCAGCGCATCGTCGCGG
>NZ_JASCYH010000093.1:0-544 GCF_030011715.1 Gulosibacter sediminis
GGGCCGGGCTTCTTGCCGTTACGGCCGCGCTTCTTCCCGAACACGGACCACCAGCAGTTCGAAGCTGTGATGCGCCACGCCGTCCGATCCGCCATCGGCTCGCCAGCATCGCGGGCCTCATCAGCGAGGAGTCGATGCCCGAACTCCGGGTCGTCCCGGTGCGCGTCGAACAGCGCGTTCGCGCGATACGCCTCCACCACCTCGCTATCGGTGATCGGAGATGCCAGCCACCGGTAATAGGGCTGGCGGGAGAGCCTCAAGACCCGGCACGTCACCGTCACGGGGATCCCCGATGCGGCGAGCTCTGTCACGAGCGGGTAGAACCTTTTCCCGGCAGGTTCGCCTGCGACAGATACGCCGCAGCCCTCCGGAGGACCTCGTTCTCCTGCTCGAGGAGCCGGACTCGCTTGCGCAGCTCCCTGGTCTCCGCGGCCTCGGTCCGCGTAACGCCGGGCTTCGCGCCGTCGTCAACAGCGGCGCGCTGCAACCATTTCTGCAGGGTCATCGGGTGGACGCCGAAATCTTTCGCGATCTGCTCGATCGT
>NZ_JASCYH010000094.1:0-506 GCF_030011715.1 Gulosibacter sediminis
TAAAAGAGGTTTACAACCCGAAGGCCGTCATCCCTCACGCGGCGTTGCTGCATCAGGCTTGCGCCCATTGTGCAATATTCCCCACTGCTGCCTCCCGTAGGAGTCTGGGCCGTGTCTCAGTCCCAGTGTGGCCGGTCACCCTCTCAGGCCGGCTACCCGTCGTCGCCTTGGTGGGCCTTTACCCCGCCAACAAGCTGATAGGCCGTGAGCCGATCCGAAACCGAAAAATCTTTCCAACCAGAGGAGATGCCTCCCTGGCACATATCCAGTATTAGCCACCGTTTCCGGTGGTTATTCCAGAGTTTCGGGCACGTTGCTCACGTGTTACTCACCCGTTCGCCACTAATCCACCCAGCAAGCTGGGCTTCATCGTTCGACTTGCATGTGTTAAGCACGCCGCCAGCGTTCGTCCTGAGCCAGGATCAAACTCTCCGTAAAAAATGAGTTCAATCCAGAATCAAAACACCAAAATTAATCTGGCGATCATCATCCAAAATATTAAAAAA
>NZ_JASCYH010000095.1:0-494 GCF_030011715.1 Gulosibacter sediminis
GGTCACAATCAGTGTGGTCGTGGTGCCCAGTCTCATCCGAATGTGGTGAGTGGGTGCTCAAGGGTGGAACATATGGCAAGTGTGGGAGTGACGTGATGCGTTAGTACCTGGTTCGTTCGCGAGCCGGTGGAAGGGGTGTTGTGGAGCTGTTGCGCTGTGTGCACGCTGTTGGGTCCTTGGGGACCGGTCAACTGCCAGGCCTTCGGGTTGGGTGGCGGTTTCCTGCAGACCATTGCAGGCCACGGAATGGAATGTTCGGTGGTGTGGGGTGGTGCTGATTGTATGTTGAGAACTACATAGTGGACGCGAGCATCTTATTAGCTGTCGCGTAGTGTTGAGTCGCTGTTGGTGGCTTGATGGTGCGTGGTGGTGTAATAGTTTCTAGATTTCTAGAGTTCAAATTTTTTTGATTCTTATTCTTATGTATCGTACTTGGTGATTTTGAAGTTGCTAAGAGCGAACGGTGGATGCCTTGGCATCTGGAGCCGATGAAG
>NZ_JASCYH010000096.1:0-494 GCF_030011715.1 Gulosibacter sediminis
GGTCACAATCAGTGTGGTCGTGGTGCCCAGTCTCATCCGAATGTGGTGAGTGGGTGCTCAAGGGTGGAACATATGGCAAGTGTGGGAGTGACGTGATGCGTTAGTACCTGGTTCGTTCGCGAGCCGGCGGAAGGGGTGTTGTGGAGCTGTTGCGCGGTGTGCACGCTGTTGGGTCCTTGGGGACCGGTCAACTGCCAGGCCTTCGGGTTGGGTGGCGGTTTCCTGCAGACCATTGCAGGCCACGGGATGGAATGTTCGGTGGTGTGGGGTGGTGCTGATTGTATGTTGAGAACTACATAGTGGACGCGAGCATCTTATTAGCTGTCGCGTAGTGTTGAGTCGCTGTTGGTGGCTTGATGGTGCGTGATGGTGTAATAGTTTCTAGATTTCTAGAGTTCAAATTTTTTTGATTCTTATTCTTATGTATCGTACTTGGTGATTTTGAAGTTGCTAAGAGCGAACGGTGGATGCCTTGGCATCTGGAGCCGATGAAG
>NZ_JASCYH010000097.1:0-441 GCF_030011715.1 Gulosibacter sediminis
CGCATCCTTCACACCGGCGCGAGCTTCCTCACCGAGAAGCAGACCGCCCGCCTCGACGCGGTATTCGCCGTCGAGGAGCACATCGAGGTCGAAGCGACCTGGGGCATCTACCAGCGCATCGTCGCGGCCTACCGCGAACCCGACAAGAACAAGGCCAAGGAGATGATGCGCGCAGTGATCGACGCCGTCAGCAGCGGCGTCCCCGCCGCTCTCACCGAGATCCGCCGACTCGGGCGGACGTTGAAGCAGCGCGCCGCCGACGTGCTCGCGTTCTTCGAACGCCCCGGCACCTCGAACGGACCCACCGAAGCGATCAACGGGCGCCTCGAACACCTCCGCGGCTCGGCCCTGGGCTTCCGCAACCTGACTCACTACATCACACGGTCACTGCTCGAAGCCGGCGGCTTCAGACCACTCCTACACCCTCGATTGCGATGAGCC
>NZ_JASCYH010000098.1:0-428 GCF_030011715.1 Gulosibacter sediminis
CTTCCGTCTCGCGAGCAGAGACCGGGTTACGCAGCCACTGGTAGTACGCCTGCTCGGAGAATCCGAGCACCCGGCACGCCACCGCGACCGGCACCCTGACAGGGGCGCCGGCCGCGGCCATCTCGCGGACGAGCGGGTAGATCATTTTGGGGGTGTGATATGCACCTGCGACAGATACGCCGCGGCTCGCCGGAGCACCTCGTTCTCCATCTCCAGCTCGCGAATCCGCTTGATCGCGGCCGCCATCTCGCGGCGCTCATCAGGATCAGCGGGCGGGGTCAGCCCATGGGACTGGAACTTCGCATCACGCACCCAGGTCTGCAGCGCGGTCTTCGAGATCCCGAGATCCTTGCACACCACCTTCTGCGCGATGCCGGACTCCACAAGCGCGACAGCATCCCGCTTGAACTCGTCCGTGTACTTGATCG
>NZ_JASCYH010000099.1:0-365 GCF_030011715.1 Gulosibacter sediminis
CTTCGGGACCGCGACGTCGATGGTGCCGACACGGGTGTCCAGGTCACGGTGCCGGTAGCCGTTACGTTGCGCGAGCCGGTCTGGGGAGACCTGACCCCATTCCGCGCCGACGACGGCGTCCGCGTCGGCGGACAGCAACGCGTTGATCATTGTCTGCAGCAGCTGCCGCATCAGATCCGGTGATGAATCGGCGAGGGCTTCACCAAGCATGCGGGCAGGGTCGACAATATGAGGAGCGGTCATCGTGATGATGCCTTTCGAGTGGGATGTGAGAGTTTCCTCGAAGGATCACACGGTGGCCGCGCTTTACGTCGTGAACGACGAGCTGGCCACCGTGGGCTACACCACTCTAGGGGGCACTACTC
>NZ_JASCYH010000009.1:0-71017 GCF_030011715.1 Gulosibacter sediminis
GTTTTTGTAGTTCTGGCACCGCCAGAACTACAAAAACCGACCACTCAACTGCTTTTAGTCGCGGACTAGGACGATTTCTTCGACCGGCTTGCGTGCGCGGGGAGCGGCGTCGCGCTCGCGGATCTTCTCGGGGATCTCCTCCGAGTCGACGAAGCGGCCGAGCGCGACCGCGGTGACGATCTCGTAGCCCTCGGGAATCTCGAACTCGAACTGCGCGACGTCGAAGCCGGTCATCTGGTGCACGTCGATGTCGAGCGCCTCGGCCTGGAACGTGAGGTGGGCGACGGCCTGCCCGAGGTCGTAGTACGCGGTCGGGACGGGCTCACCCTCGCGCTCGACCTGCGCGAGCGTCAGCACGAGTGCCGAAACGCGCTCGGCCCACGCCTGGTTGAAGGGCAGCAGCCCGTCGAGGATGTGCTGGAACGTGTCGGTGCCGCGGCGACCCGAAATGAACGCCCACGGCTGGTTGTTGAACGCCGACGGCGACCAGCGCGCGGCCTCGAACAGCGTGCGCATCTGCTCGCGGTCGAGCTCGAAGCTCGAATCAAAACCGCGGGGGCTCCAACGGTCGGCGAGGAGGCCGTGAATCGGTCGGGTGGTCTCATTGCGAGGGGTCGACATGCGAGTCCTTTCGAATCGAACGAGTGCAAGCGTAGTCACGCAACGCCTCGCGTCGAAGCAACATTCCGCCGCATGGCGTTCACGCGCACCTCACCTGCGCGTGGCACGATTTATGGGATGCGCAGAACGAACCTTGCCTGGCGGGCCGCCGTCGCGGCCGGCATCGCTGCGGTCTTTGCGCTCACCGCCTGCGTCGGCACGGCGCTGCCCGGTCCGACGGCCGTGCCGCTGCGCCCCACCGAGTCGGCGAGCTTCGAAACCGACGACCTCACCGCCCTTATGAACCAGCTCACCGACGCTGGCGCTCCCGCCGTGACCATCGAGGTGCGCGATGGCGACGAGGTCTGGACGAGCGCGGTCGGCGTGCAGTCGAGCAACAGCGAGTTGCCGGCGAGCGCGAGCAACACCTCGCGCGTCGCGAGCGTGACGAAGCCCATGGTCGCGACGATGATCCTCCAGCTCGTCGACGAGGGGGAGCTCACGCTCGACACCGATGTTGAGGACGTGTTGCCGGGCGTCGTCGGCGGGCGCGAGGTCACCGTCGAGCAGCTGCTGCAGCACACCTCGGGCATGCCCGACTACGTCGAGGCACTCGCGCTCGGCGACCCAACGCAGATCCTCAACGTGCTCGACAACGGTCGCACGCAGCAGGAACTCGTCGACCTCGCCCTCACCCAGCAGTGGCGCTTCGACCCGGGCACCAGCTGGGAGTACTCGAATTCGAACTACGTCGTGCTCACGATGCTGCTCGAGGAACTCACCGGCAACCCGCTCGACGAGGAGCTCGCCGCCCGCATCACGACACCGCTCGGCCTCACCAACACGAGCATCCCCGACGACGCTTCGATGCCGTCGAACTCACTGCACGGCTACGTCGTCGAGTCGGGCCTTTCGATCGACGTGACGAAGCAGGATGCGTCGCTCTGGAACGGCGCCGGCGCCGTCGTGTCGACCCCCGCCGACGTGAACACGTTCATGCGCGCGCTCCTCACCGGGCAGGTGCTGCCCCCGCAGCTCGTCGGCTACATGCTGCGGCTCAACGACGAGGGCTATGGCCTCGGCATCCAGGCGCGCGAAGACAAGTGCCCGGCCAGCGACGCGACGATGATCAACTCCGAGCAGGTCGACCCGACGATCGCGCCGAACGCCACGGCGACCCCGACCTCGACGGAAGGGGTCGCGGCCGCCCCGAGCCCGAGCGTCCCCGCCAGCTGGCCAGACGCGCCCGACGACGGCTCGGGCAGTGTGATCGAGGACGACCTCGGCACCATCGGCGTGCAGATCGGCGAGCCCGGGATGGTCTACGGCCACCTGGGTTCGGGCCTCGGCTACCGCGCGCTCACGCTGTCGAGTCCGGACGGGCTGCGGCAGGTGACGGTGTTCTGGACCGCCTCCGAGATCAACCAGGACAACGACGAGCGCGTGCACCTCGCCTATGACATTGCGGATGCGGCGCTCGCGCGCGACTGCTAGTGCAGGTCGATCGTCAGGGTCGCGCTGTCGAAGTCGTCGCCCGTGACGGTGGCTGTCGCGAGCTCAGTCTCGAAGCTGAGGTCGTACGGGCCCTGCAGGATCGCCGGGAACTCGAGCGCGCCGACGCCGACGCTCGAGAGCAGGCACGACATGTTCGCGTAGTGGGCGTTGCCCTCGCCACCCTCGACCTCGCCATCGGCGACGTACTCGAGGTGGTTCGCGTCGGTGACGGTGGTGAAGTTCGCGACGTCGGCCTCGCTGCCCGGTTCGGCGGTGCAGCCGCGCACCGCGCTCGCGAGGCGCTCGGAGTCGGTGTTCGGGCCGGTGAATGCGCCGATGCCAACGCTGACACCCGCGCCCACCGCGATGCCGGCAACCGCGGCGATGGTCATGCCGAGCACGCCGAAGCGGCGCGTCGTGGTCGATTCGGTCATGACTGCGCCACCTTCAGCTCGCCGGATTCGGGGTCGAGGTGCACCGTAAAGCCGCCGATCGTGGCGGGCTCCTCGAGCGTCGCGAGGTAGTCGACGTAGGTCTGCCCCTCGGGTTCGGCGCCGAGTTCGTAGAGCACGCAGGCGCCGTCGCCGGCAAACCGGCCGGCGTCCGACACCGCGGCCGGCGCGTGCACCACGAGCTCGCTGTCGCTGAGCTCGTAGTTGCCCTCGCCGAGCGAGCACTTTGCGGGGATGCCTGCGAGCGCCGACGGCTGGTTCAGGGCCTGGATGCCGTACACCGCGCCCGCGCCGAGTACGAGCCCGACGACGCCGATGCCGATGAGGGCGGGCAGGCCGACACCGCGGCGCTTGCTGGTGGGCGCCGGCTTGCTCGCCTGCGCAGGCTGAGTTGGGGATGCGGCGGCGGATGCGCTCGCGGCGGGCCGCGCATCGGTCGCGACGGGCCCTGCCGATGTCGTCGACGAGTTCGTGGTGACCGGATGCGGCGCGGGCAGCTCTCCGTTCGTGTCGGCCGGAGCATCGGCCGACCAGGGCACGACGCGTGCCTGTGGCACGACGTGGTGGCGGCCATCCGGTGACGGCAGCGGGCCGCGCGCGGCCGCAGCGGGCGCAGGCGAAGCAGCGGGGGCAGGTGCGGGTGTGGCCGGTGCGGCGGGCACGGCGCGGGGAGCCTCGCGCGGCTCCTCGAACCCCGGGGGATTCCCGATCGGCGGCAACAGTGGCATGGTCATGGAACTATCCAAGCGGGCGCGGGCCGTCGGCGCATCACCGCGACGGATGAGCGCAGATCGGCCAAGCGCGCTAGAAAATCATGGGGGCGTCGTCGTCGAGTGCGGTGTCGATGTCGAGCTCAACCACGACGGGCACGTGGTCGCTCGGGCCGTCGCCCTTGCGCTCGTCGCGCGCAATCCAGGCGTCGACGACGAGCTCGTCGAACTCGGGCGTACCGAGGATGAAGTCAATGCGCATGCCCTCGTTACGGGGGAACCGAAGCTGCTGGTAGTCCCAGTAGGTGTAGCCCTCGACGCCACGGCTGCGCAGCGCGTCGATGAGCCCGTCGTCGAGGAACGCCTGAAATGCGTCGCGCTCGGGCTTCGTGACGTGGGTGCGGCCCTCGAAGAACTCCATGCTCCACACGTCGTGATCTTCGGGCGCGATGTTGAAGTCGCCCATGATCGCGAGCGGCTCGCCCGGGTGCGAGTCGCGGCGCACTGCCACCGAGCGGCGCAGCGCCGCGAGCCACTCGAGCTTGTAGGGGTAGTGCGGGTTGTCGATCTCGCGGCCGTTCGGCACGTAGAGCGACCAGAGGCGCACACCCTCGATCGTGACGCCGAGCGCGCGGGCCTCGATGGGCAGCGAGCCGTCGTCGAGCGGCTTGCCAAAGCCCGGCATGTCGGCGAAGTCGTGCACGACCTCCTCGATCGGCAGGCGCGAGGCGAAGGCGACGCCGTTCCACTGGTTCTTGCCGTAGGCGATGACCTCGTAGCCCGCCTGCTCGAACTCCTCGTAGGGGAACTGCTCGGGCTTGCACTTAATCTCTTGCATCGCGAGCACGTCGATGTCGGCGTGCTGTAGGTAGTCGACGACGCGGCCCTTGCGGGTGCGGATGGAGTTGACGTTCCACGTGGCGATGCGCATGGCTCTACCGTATCGGCCTTGGCCGGTACGCTTGGTCACGTGACCGACGCGCGTACTCAGCTCATTCAGCTCATCTCCGACGAGGCCGTTTTCCACGGGGACTTCACCCTCACGAGCGGCAAGAAGGCGAGCTATTACATCGATCTGCGCAAGCTTTCGCTCGACCACCGCGCTGCGCCGCTGATCGGCCAGGTGCTGATCGACCTCGTCGCCGAGTTTGAGCCGGATGCGGTGGGCGGCCTGACAATGGGCGCCGACCCGCTCGCGAACGCGGTGCTGCACCAGTCGGTCGCGCAGGGCGCGCCGATCAACGCGTTCGTCGTGCGCAAGGAGCCGAAGGACCACGGCCGCGGCAAGCAGGTCGAGGGGCCCGACGTCGACGGCAAGCGCGTCGTCGTGCTTGAGGACACCTCGACGACCGGCGGCTCGCCGCTCGCCGCCGCCGCCGCGCTCGAGAAGGCCGGCGCGACCGTCGTCGGCGTCTGCACCATCGTCGACCGTGCGACCGGCGCGGGCGAGCGCATCGAAGAGGCGGGTTACCCGTACCGCTACGCGATCGGGCTTGACGACCTCGGCCTCGCCGAGTCGTAACCGTGACCGCAGGCCGGCGCGGCATCGCGATCGCCGCCGCCGTGGTGGTGCTGCTCGTGGGAGCGGCCGTCGGCTGGCTCTGGCGACCGCTCGGCGTGCCCGAGGCCTCGCCGACGCCGACCCCCACCGAGACCCCGAGCATCTTCGAGGCCTCGGCGGGCACGTGCGTCGCCGAGTTCGACGATGCCTGGCAACTCGAGTTTGACGAGGTGTCGTGCTCGCAGCCGCACGCCGCCGAAGTGATCGGCACGGTCGACGTGACCGACTACGTCGACGCTGGCACCGACTGGCCCGGCGACGACGCGCTCGCGGACTGGGCCGTGCTCGCGTGCGAGGGCCTCGACGACTACCCGATCGACATCACCGAACTGCAGGTCCGCTGGCCGCTCGAAGAAGACTGGGCCGCGGGCGAGCGCAACTACGTCTGCTTCTCGGTGACCGACGAGGCGGCCGCAACGCCCTCCGCAACGCCGACTTACTAGCCCGCGTTGACCCAGCTGTCCCATATACGGGCCGGAGGGGTATATATCCCTTCTGTCGCGTATATGGGACAGCTGGGTCACGCAGCCTCGGTGCCCTCGCCCGAACTGGGCCCGCGCCGGTGCACGCCATCACGCACGAGGCTCAGAATGCTCTGTCCGACCTCGTCGAGCCGCGAGACGACGTCCTCGTAGGTCACGCGAATCACGCGGTAGCCGAGGCTGGTGAGCGCGAGATCGCGGGTGCGGTCGTTCTGATACGCCTCCTCAGACGTGTGGTGCGATTTGCTGTCGACCTCGATGATGAGCGACTTGCCGACGAGGAAGTCCACGCGACCGACCTCGCCAATCTCGACCTGCGTGCGATAGCGAATGTGATGCGAGCGCAGCCAGAGTCGCACCAGCGTCTCGGTGCCGGACTCCGCGCTCGCATCGAATCGCGCGAGCACCTCCTGACCGCGAGGGCCGGTGAGCAAGGCAGCGCGCTCGATCTGGGCTTCGCTCAAGATGCCCTGCTGCACCAGCGAGTCGGCGAGCACAGTCGCAGTGTCGGCGGGGAAGTCGAGCATGGTGACGAACAGCGCGACGAGTGCCGAGTCGCAGGCGGTATCGCATGGGCGAGCCGCCTCGCCGCGCAGTCGGTGCGTGGTGAGGTCGGTTGTGACTTTGATGCGGTCGTCGCGCGCCGCGCGCACGTTGACGCCGAGGCCCTCGGGCGTCCAGGCGCCGTGAAGTTTCAGCGCCGATGGGCCGGTGAGCACACCGCCCGCCTTGACGGCGCTCACTACGTCGGCATGCGGGTCAGTTCCTGACCACCACCCGCGGCGCAGCTGCGTCAGTTGCCCCGAGCGGGTCAGTTGACGAACCTCGACCTTGTCGAGCGGCACGGCCCGCAGCTGCGCGTTGGAGAGCACGCCGAAGTTGGCGGCAAAGAGGGGAGTGAGGTCGAGCACACTGCCAGTGAAGCCCGGCAGACGGCCGGGCAGGCATGGTCGGCGTGCGGCTGTGGACGACGACAATCCCACAGGCGACCCGGGAGCCGAATAGACGACCCCGTCAACCCCCGAAACTACGGCCGGCGACCGTAGACGTGCTGCAGTACCCAGTCGTGCATCGTCACGGCCGCGGCCGCCGACGCGTTGATCGAGCGAGTCGAACCAAACTGGGTGATCTCAATCACCTGCTCCGACGCATCCACCGCCTCCTGCGTGAGCCCCGGCCCCTCCTGCCCGAAGAGGAACACGCAGCGCTCGGGCAGCGCGGTCGTCTCGATCGGCACGCAGCCGGGCACATTGTCGATGGCGAGAATCGGCATGCCGGCCTCGCGCGCCCAGGCCGCGAACGCCTCGATCGTCTCGTGGTGCACGACGTGCTGGTAGCGGTCGGTGACCATGGCGCCGCGGCGGTTCCACCGCTTACGGCCGACGATGTGCACCGTGTTCGCGCCAAACGCGTTCGCGCTGCGCACGATCGAGCCGATGTTCATGTCGTGCTGCCAGTTCTCGATGGCGACGTGGAACGGGTGCCGCGTCGTGTCGAGGTCGTCGACGATCGCCTGCATCTTCCAGTACCGAAACCGGTCGATGACGTTGCGAGTGTCGCCGTGCTCCAGCAACTCGGGGTCGTAACGGGGGTCGTCGGGCCACTCGCCCTGCCAGGGGCCGACGCCCCACGTGCTCAGCTCGTGCGTTGGTGACTGCTCATTCATCTCGCTCTATTGTGCCGCTATGCGCTCGGCAGCAGGGCGTTCGTGTAGAGCGACTCGGGCGCAACCTCGGTGTCGATGAGGCCCGACGAGAACATGAACTCGGCCATCGCGGCCCAGGTGTCAGGGTCGTTTGTGAGCAGCGACGCATCGCCGAGCGGTTCCATGAGCGGGATCGTCGCGTTGAGCGTCGCGAGCGCGGCGGCCTTCTGCTCGTCGCTCGTGAGGGTCGGCACGTACTTCGCGGTGATCTCGACGGCCTCCTCCGGGTTCTCGGCGATGTACTCGATCGCCTTCTGTACGGCCTCGAGCACCCGGCTCACGTCGTCGCCGCGGTCGGCGATTGTCGCGGCATCGGCGGCCACGGCCGGGCCGACGAGGGTTGGATGCGCGGGGTCGACCGCGTCGATCGTGCGAATCGGGAAGCCCTCCGCCTCGAACTGCACGGCGTCGTTGTTCGAGAAGCCCATGACCGCGTCGACGCGGCCGCCCGTGAGCGCGGCCTGCTGCGTGTAGCCGATGGCTTGGATGTCCACGTCGTCCTGGCTCAGGCCCGCCTCGTCGAGCATCGCAAGCAGCGCGAAGTAGGTCTGGCCGTAGAGGCCGGGCAGGCCGACGGTGTGGCCCTTGAGGTCCTCGGGCGTCGTGATCTCGGAGTCCTCTGGCACGATGAGCACCGCGGGGTAGGTGTTGAAGAGCGTTGCGACCGACTGCAGGTCGACGCCGCCCGCGGCAGCCTGCGTGATCTCGTCGCCGCCGGCGTAGACGAGCTGCTCGGTGCCGGCCTTGAGCGCGCCGAACAGCTCCTCGCTCTCACCGTGGTGGCGTAGTTCGACGTTGACGCCGGCCTCGTCGAAGTAGCCGAGGTCCTCGGCGACGTAGAACGGCGCGAACTGCACGTTCGGGGTGTAGGTGAGACCGATGGTGAGGGTGTCGCCGGATGCGCCGCTCGAGTCGGGCGAGGATGCGACGCCCTGGCAGCCGGCGAGTGCGAGCGCCGCGGCGGCCGCGACGGCGGCGGCGCGGACGAGTCGGGTGAACCTAGACATGCGCGGATCCTTTGGGGGAGGGCTCGGCCGGTGGGACGAGGTGAATCTCGTCAGTGTCGAGCGAATCGAGCGAGTTGAGGGTGTCGGCAGAGCGGGCGCACGAGCGGGCGGTGAGCACCGCATCCAGCACGCGCAAAATCGTGAACAGGCCGACGGCGAGGATCACGAGCATGATCAGGGTCGCGAACAGGCCTTCGGTGTCGTTCGCGTCGCGGAAAAGGGTGAGCAGCATGCCGAGGCCGCGGCCGCCCATCGTGAACTCGCCGACGACGGCGCCGGTGATCGAGAGGGCGGTGCCGGCGCGCAGGCCCGCGAGCACGCTCGGCATCGCGAGCGGTGCCTCGACCCAGAGCAGGGTCTGCCACCAGTTCGCGCCGTCGAGGCGCGCCGCTTCGATGACGTCGCTCGGCAGGGCGCGCACGCCGAGGATGGTCGTGACGAGCATCGGGAAGAACGCGACGACCGCGCAGAGCATGGCGATCGGGGTGAGGCCGTAGCCGATCCAGAGCGCGAGCAGGGGCGCGACCGCGACGGCGGGGATCGCCTGTGACGCCGTGACGTAGGGCGTGAGCGCAAGGTCGACCCACACGACGCGGGCGATGAGGTAGCCGAGGGGCACCGCCACGAGCACCGCGATGAGCGTGCCGAGCAGCGCTTCGACGAGGGTGACGCCGGTGTACTGCAGCAGCGGGCCGTCGACGATCTCGGTGAAAAAGCGCACCGCGAGCGCGCTGGGCGTGGGCAGGAACTCCTCGCTGATGACGCCGCTGCGCACCGCGAGCTCCCAAACCGTGAGGAGCACGACGGCGAGGGCCGCCGGCGCGACAAAGCGCGGCCAGGCGCGGCTCGTGCGCTCCATCGGGTCCTCCAGATCTGGCCCCGGGGATACGCACTGCTCGACGTTCGTGAACGTCAGGTACCGCGCGCCTCCCATCCGGACTTTAACCGTCGGTTTCGGAATTGCACCGAATCAGCCGCATCGTGAGATGCGGGTCGCGGACTTTACCGCCGGCTCGGATTTTCACCGACCCCGGAGCACGTGTACTCGTTCGTTCACTGTACACGCGCCCCGGAAGGGGTCGACGGTTTGTTACTGCGCGAGCAGTTCGTCGGTGGTGACGAGCGTGATGAGCGGGTCGAGGAGGCCGAGGAGTTCGAGCGCTTTGATGTGCGCGTCGTCGGTGCCGCCGGCGCACGCGTCGGTGACAACGATGACCTTGCGGCCCGCATCGATGGCGCCGAGCGCGGTGCCGAGTACGCAGCAGTCGGTGGCGACGCCAGTAAAAATGAGCGGCGTCGTGATCGGCAGGCGGGCGAGTTCGTTGCCCCACTTCGAGAACGTTGGGGCGTCGAGGGTGTCGGATGCGGTGAGCGAGCCGATCTCGAGCTCCCACGCTGGGTCGTCGGGCGGGAGTCGAGTGGTGGGCCAGCGGTCGTAGTATTCGCGCCAGGTGCCAACCTCGGCAGGGTCGCGCACGAAGCGGGTGAAGATGGGCGGCGTCGAGACGGCGGCCGCGAGCCGTTCGATGTTGCGCAGGGCGGCGTCGAAGCCGGCGCAGCACCACACACTGTCGGGGTCTCGGAAGACCCGCTGCATGTCGATGGCAATGAGTTGTGCGTCAGCGGGAATCACGGTGCTGCCTCCGAGATCGAGTTGAGGGATGTCTCGCTCGTGATTCTGCCACCGGGGTCACTCTCTCGAAGCACCAATACAACCCCGGGATAATGGGCCGCATGGACAACCTGCTTGGCATTCCCGAAACCCTGCTGCCCGAGGAGCCCGAGGTCATCGACGACCTCGGCAACCTCCCCGACAACGAGGCGGCGACCGAGGCGATTGTTGAAAAGCATCCCGCCTCGTCGCTCGCCTGGTCGGAGCTTGCGAGCCTCGCGCTCGAAGCCGGCCAGACCATCCAGGCCTACGCGTTCGCGCGCGTCGGCTACCACCGCGGGCTGGATGCGCTGCGCAAGGCCGGCTGGCGCGGCCAGGGCCCCGTGCCGTGGTCGCACGAGCCGAACCGCGGCGTGCTGCGCTGCTTCTACCTGCTGCGCGAGTCGGCCCGGGCCATCGGCGAGACGAGCGAAGTCGACCGTCTCACCGATCTGCTCAACGACGCCGATTCGACGGCGATCGGCGCGATTGAGGCGGAGCGAGGCTAGCTCGACGTAGAGTTAAGTGTTAGCTAGCAAAGGGTAGGGAGCTCATGCCAGGCGTAGCAATCATTGGTAGTCAGTGGGGCGACGAAGGAAAGGGCAAGGCGACCGACCTTCTCGGCGGCCGCATTGACTATGTCGTCAAGTTCAACGGCGGCAACAACGCCGGGCACACGGTCGTCATCGGTGACGAGAAGTACGCCCTGCACCTGCTGCCCTCGGGCATCCTCACGCCGGGCGTCACGCCGGTGATCGGCAACGGCGTCGTCGTCGACCTCGGCGTGCTATTCGAGGAGATCGAGCACCTCGACGAGCGTGGCGTCGACACCTCGAAGCTGCGCGTTTCGGGCAACGCCCACGTGATCCCCGAGTACAACCGCGCGCTCGACCAAGTGACCGAGCGATTCCTCGGCAAGCGCCGCATCGGCACGACCGGCCGCGGCATCGGTCCGACCTACGCCGACAAGATGACCCGCGTGGGCATCCGCATTCAAGACCTCTTCGACGAGAACATCCTGCGCCAGAAGGTCGAGGGTGCGCTCGTGCAGAAGAACGAGCTGCTCGTGAAGGCGTTCAACCGCCGCGCGTTCAGCGTCGACGAGATCACCGACAACCTGCTGCAGTACGCCGACCGGCTGCGCCCCATGGTGGGCGACACCGCGCTCGAACTGCACGAGGCACTCGACCGTAACGAGATCGTCGTGTTCGAGGCCGGCCAGGCCACGATGCTCGACATCGACCACGGCACCTATCCGTACGTGACCTCCTCGTCGGCCACGGCCGGCGGCGTCGCAACGGGTTCGGGTGTCTCTCCGCGCGCGATCAATCGCATCGTCGGCATCCAGAAGGCGTACATCACCCGTGTCGGCTCGGGCCCGTTCCCGACCGAGCTCGACGACGAGGTCGGCGAGAAGCTGCGCCAGCGCGGCGGCGAGTTCGGCACCACCACGGGTCGCCCGCGCCGCACCGGCTGGTTCGACTCGGTCGTCGCTCGCTACTCGTCGCGCATCAACGGCTTCACCGACATCGTCATGACGAAGCTCGACGTGCTGTCGACCTTCGACACGATTCCCGTCTGCGTCGCCTACGACGTCGACGGCACACGCTACGACGAGATGCCGATGTCGCAGTCCGACGTGCACCACGCCAAGCCGATCTACGAGGAGTTCCCCGGCTGGCACGAGGACATCTCGGGCATCAAGAACTTCGCCGACCTGCCGAAGAACGCGCAGGACTACGTCAAGGCGGTCGAGGAACTCTCGGGCGCCCGCATCTCGGCGATCGGCACGGGCCCGGCCCGCGACCACATCATCGAGCTGCACAACCTGCTCGGCGACTAGCTAGAGCTAACCGCCCAACCCCCGCAACAATCGGATGCGCAGCTCGCGCGCGGCCCGCATGTGGTCGCTCGCGAGCTGCCGCGCGAGGCCTTCATCGCGAGCGTCGATCGCCGCGACGAGGGCCTCGTGTTCGTCGAGCGAGCGCTCCCAGCGGTCGCCGACCGAGAGCGTCGAGTGCGGCGCGTGCGTGAGGTGCAGCGCGAGCCGGTTGAGCAGGTCAACGAGCACCGGATTGTGCGCCGCATCCCAGATCGCGGCGTGAAACTCGAGGTTCGTCGTAAGCCGCTCGGCGTCGCTCGGCGACTCGAGCGCTCTGTCGCGCCGCACGAGCCCCTCGAGCTTCACCAGGTCACCAAACTGGCGGTTCGTGGCGGCCTCGGCGGCGGCCTCGCCCTCGAGCACGATGCGCACGTTATAGGTGCCGAGGATGCGCTCGGGGTCAGGCGTCGCGACGCAGAGCGTGCGCCCCTGCCGCTCGAGCAGACCGAGGCCCGCGAGCCGGGTCAAGGCCTCGCGCACCGGCGTGCGCGAGACCCCGAACCGCTCGGCCAGCGCGACCTCCCGCAGCGGGGTGCCCGGCTCGAGCGCGCCCGTGAGGATCTCGTCGCGCAGGGCCACCATCAGGCTGTCGGGGTCGGTCGTGCTCATGTGCTCGCTTTGTGAGAGGGCGTTAGGCGATCGCGCCGGCGCGGCGGCCAAACACGACGCCCGCCGCGAGGCCCGAACCACCAGGGTAATTGTTGCTGAACAGGCCGCCGAGCATCTCGCCGGCGACGTAGAGGCCGGCAATCTCGTCGCCGCTCTCGCTGAGCACGCGCCCCTCGGTGTCCGACTTCAGCCCGCCGAACGTGAAGGTGATGCCGCAGGTCACGCCGAAGGCGTAGAACGGGCCGGTCTCGAGCTCGGCGGCCCAGTTCGACTTCGGCGGCGTCGTGTCGGCGCGGCGCGCATCCTTCACCGTCGGGTCGAACGGCTTGTCGCGGTCGATCGACGCGTTAAACGAGCGCACGGTCTCGACGAGCGCGGCGGGGTCGACGCCGATCTTCTCGGCGAGTTCCTCGATAGTGTCGGCCTGCTCGACCGAGATGCCGGGCATGTCGTACTCCTCGACCCGCAACATCGGGCGCAGCTTCGCGTCGAAGATCTGCCACGCGACCGAGCCGGGCTGGCGCAGGATCTCCTTGCCGTACTTCGCATAGGTGTAGTTGCGGAAGTCGGCGCCCTCGTCGAGGAACCGCTCGCCGTCGCGGTTCACGATGATGCCGAGCGGGTAGCTCTGGCGCGTGAGGCGGTTCGTGAGCTCACGGTTCGACTCGTTCTCGGGCAGGAAGGCATCCCACTGCACCGAGTGGCAGGTGTGCCAGTCGCCGCCGCGGCCGGCCCCGAGCTCGAGCGCCGCGCGGAGCATATCGCCCTGGTTGTAGGGCGTGCCGCGCACCTTCGCGTTCTCCCAACCCTCGCCGAGGTACTCGCGGCGCAGCTCGGGGTTCGCCTCGAAGCCGCCGGCGGTGAGGATGACCGACTCGGCCCGCAGCTCGACCTCGCCCTCGCCGGTGGTCGCGCGCACGCCGACGACGCGGTCGCCGTCCACCAGCAGCTCGGTGGCGCGGTGGCCGTAGCGAATGTCGATGCCCGACTCCTGCGCGACGCGGGTGTGGTCGGCGATGAGGCCCTCGCCGCCGCCGACGTTGCCGACATGCAGCCCACCCCAGAAGAGGTACGAGCCATCGGGGCGCTCGTACGCCTGACGCTCGTACATGAGGCGGTACTTGAGGCCCTTGCCCTGCAGCCAGCGCAGGGTCGAGGTGACCTCGCTCACGAGCACCTCGGTGAGCTCGGGATCGTTGCGCCCCTCGGTGACCTTCTCGAGGTCGGCGCGGTACTCGTCGGCGGTGTACGGCGGCACGACGGTCGTCGCCCAGCGCTCGTCGGGCTCGAGCCACTCGCGCAGCTCGTCGAGGCCCGAGTGGGTGATGCGGGTGGCGCCGGCGGTGTAGAAGCTGTTGCCGCCGGCCATGTCGGCCTCGCCCGCCTCGAGCAGGATGACGCGGCGGCCGCGCTCGGCGGCGGCGTGGGCGGCGGTGAATCCGGCGTTGCCGCCGCCAACGATGATGACGTCGGTGTCGAGGGGTGCTGCGGGCATGGTGACCTCCATCGGTTTGTCTGTATACAAATGTATACATTGAGACCGATGCGACACGCAAGCCGCGCGGCGTGGAGGTCAGTCGCGCCGGCCCGACCACCGGTACTCGTGCTGAGGCCTGCCGGTGTCGCCGTAGCGCGGCTGCATCTCGACGAGCCCCTCGTGCACGAGCAGCTGCAGGTACCGCCGCGCGCTCACCCGCGACAGCCCGGTGTGCTCGGCGAGCTCGTTCGCGGTGACGGGCGCGGGCTGCTGGCGCAGCGAGGCGATCACGCGATCCCGACTCGCGGCGCTGAGCCCCTTCGGCGTCGCGCTCGGGGCGGGATGCGCTCCGGTCGCGAGCAGCGCATCCACCTGCGCCTGCGTGATCTCGCCGCGCTCGCGCATCCGCGCCCGCTGCTGCGCCCAGGCGGCGTAGGTCTGCAGCCGCGCGGTGAACGCGTCGCGCGTGAACGGCTTGAGTAGAAAGTCGACGACGCCGAGCTCGCCCGCCTGCTCGACGAGCTCGGGCTCGTGCGCCGCGCTCACCATGAGTACGTCGACGCGCAGGCTCGCGTCGGCCCGGATGCGCCGCAGCAGGTCGAGCCCGCTCGTGTCGGGCAGGTAGAGGTCGAGCAGCAGCAGGTCGACGTCGCCCTGGCGCAGCCGGCCGAGCGCGGCCGCCGCCGTGAGCTCGCTGCCGACGAGCGTGAAGCCGGGCAGCTGCTCGAGAAACGTGCCGTGGAGCCGACCGACCGCAAAGTCGTCGTCGACGATGAGGGTGCGAATGTCGGTCACTGCGGGGCTCCTTCGCCGGATGCGGTGTCGGGGGAGGCGAGCGGCAGGTCGGCCTCGACCTGGGCGCCGCCGAGTTCGGAGGCGCCGAAGCGCAGTTCGCCGCCGCGCTCGCGCACGACCTCCTGCACCGAGAACAGGCCGATGCCGTGCCGCTCGGGGTCGTCGAGCTTCGTGGTGATGCCGCCGGTCGTGAGCACCTCGGGTGACGCTGAGAAGCCCGGGCCGTCGTCTTCAACCACGATCTCGAGCAGGCCGGTGCCGGGCTCGGCGAGCAGGGTGAGCCGCACCGTGCCGCCGAAGCCGGTGGCCTCGACGGCGTTCGTGAGCAGGTTCGCGACGACGAGCAGATCGTCGGTCGTCACGGTGACGTCGGCCGGCACGTGCGAGGCGTCGTCGAGCTCGAGCGTGACATGCTCGCGTGACGCCGCGGCGGCGTGGGCCGAGACGAGCGCGGCGAGCAGCGCCGGCTCGAGCGCGGTGAGGTCGAGTTCGGATGCGGCGTTCGGGTCGAGCTCGTTCGGCTGCTCCTCGAGGTAGGCGCGGGCCTGCTCGTATTCGCCGAGCTCGAGCAGGCCCGAGAGCACGTGCATCCGGTTCTCGAACTCGTGCGCCTCGATGCGCAGCAGCTGTGCCTGTTCGCGCTGGCGCTCGAGGCGGGCGATCGCGTCGTCGAGCTGCGAGCGGTCGCGCATCGCGAGCATCCGCCCGATCGCCCGGCCGTCGGCCCAGGTCGCGGCCGCGTGCACGTAGACGCTGCCGCTCGGCAGGTGCACGAGTTGCAGATCCTCGGGCGGATGCTCGGCCTCGAGTAGCTGCGCGAGCTCCTCGGGCAGGGCGTCGAGCCCCGCGCCCTCGAGCTCACCCTCGGACGCGACCCCGAGCATCCGCGCCGCCTCGCGGTTGACGAGCTGCACGCGGCCGTCGGCGTCGGTCGCGATGACGCCCTCCTCGGTGCTTTCCATGACCGCGCGGTGCGCCTGCAGCAGCTGCGCGAGCTGATCGGGCTCGACGCCGTACAGCATGCGGCGCAGCCACTTCGACACGAACCACGCGAGCACGGCGCCCGCGATGATCGCGAGCAGCGACACCGCGGCGAGCGGCACGACCTGCATGAGCGCGTCGTCGCGAATCTCGCTCACGAGCTCGCCGACCGAGAGCGTGCCGACGACCTTGCCCGACTCGGTGCGAATCGGCACCTTGACGCGGTAGGTGATGCCCTGCGTGCCCTCCTCGACGCCGGCGAACGTCTCGCCGCGGCGGATCGCCGAGTGGTCGGAGGAGACGGGCTCGCCGACCTCCGACGGGTCGACGTGGGCGACGCGGATGTTGTCCATGCCGACGACGGTGATGTAGCGGAAATCGCTCGACGACATTGCGGCGTCGACGATCGGCTGAATCTCGGCGTGCGCGTTCGGGCCCTGCATCGCGTCGATCACCGACGGCAGGTGGCTCAGCGTGAGCGCCTGCCCGTAGATGCGCTGCTCGGTCGCCTCCTGATTTGCCGCGACCGAGCGCACGACGCCGACGACCGCAACGATGACGACGACCGCGATGATGATCGCCATCTGCACGGCAAACAGCGCGCCGCTGAGGCGCCGTGGCGAGCGAGTACGCGTCATTGCAGAGTCTTTCTCGGGGTGGCGCACCCATCATCTCGCGTGCTGACCGAAATGACCAAAAGTTCCGATACTTGCCGAAACGTCGGCCCGGCCCGCGCGGCTGCCTAGCGTGTTCGTGAGTCTGGCCGCCCGCGCCGACTCGCTGATGCAAGCAGGACAACGGAGTTCAGATGGCAAAAGTCATGCGCAATCTCATTTTTGGGGTGGTGGTCGCGCTCGTCGCCGGATTCGCGTTCGCGAACGCGATTTCCACCGCATCCAACTCAACCGTGCGCTCGAAGATAACGATCATGGCCCCCGCCGCGCCCGGCGGTGGCTGGGACGGCTTCGCCCGCACCGCACAGCAGACCCTGCGCGGCGACAGCATCGTCGCGAACGCGCAGGTCGTCAACGTGCCCGGCGCGAGCGGCACGATCGGGCTCTCGCAGTGCGTGCAGATGGAGGGCCACGCCGACTACCTCATGGTGACCGGCGGCGTCATGGTCGGCGGCATCGCGGTGTCGAAGCCGGACGAGACCCTCGCCGACGTCACCCCGATCGCGCGCGTTGCCGACGACTACGCGGCGATCGTCGTGCCCGCCGACAGCGAGATTCAAGACCTCGACGACTTCATCGAGGCGTGGAAAGCCGACCCGACGGGCTTCTCGTTCGCGGGCGGTTCGCTCGGCTCGATCGAGCACCTCGTCACCGCGATGCTCGCGGGCGAGGTCGGCATCAACCCCGCCGACGTCAACTACATCGCCTACTCGGGCGGTGGGGATGCGCTGAGCGCGATGCTCTCGCACACCACCACCGCGGGTGCCTCGGGCTACAACGAGGTCGCCGCGCAGGTTGAGGCGGGCGAGCTGCGGCTCATCGCGATCTCGGCGCCTGAGCCGGTCGAGGGCGTCGACGCCCCGACCCTCGTCGAGGCGGGCTACAACGTCGAGATGACGAACTGGCGCGGCTTCGTCGCCCCGCCGGGCATCACCGACGAGGAGCAGCAGGAGCTCGTCGACATCGTCACCGAGATGCGCGATTCGCCCGAGTGGCAGGAGGCCCTCGTGCGCAATAGCTGGACCGACACGTTCCTCACCGGCCCCGAGTTTGAGGAGTTCATCGACCAGCAACAACAAGAGGTCAACGCGATCGTTGAGGAGCTCGGACTATGACCGCCACCACCACCCGCGACCGCACCCAGTCGCGGCCCCGCACCATCAAGTGGGGCGACGTGATCATCTCGGCGATCGGCCTCGTCATCGCGGCCGTGCTGGTCTACGGCGCCGCCACCATGGAGGTGCGCGGCCAGGCCGTGCCCGGCCCCGAGTTCTTCCCCGTGCTCGTGGGCATCCTGCTCACCGTCGTGAGCGGCTACCTGCTCGTGCGCGCGATCATCCCTCGCAAGCGCACCGAGGAGCACACCGCGCTGCGCCCCGACGTCTCGAGCGAGATGCTCACCGACGTCGGCAACGCGAACACCCAGGTCATCGCGCTCGAGCAGGAACACGAGCTCGAGCACGAGGCCCCCGCCGCGGCCGCCGTCGAGGACGACGACGCGCCGACGCACGACATCAACTGGCGCGCGACCGGCGTCACGATCGGCGCGGTGCTCGGCTTCATCCTGCTGCTGCCGCTGCTCGGCTGGGTCATCACCGCCGCGCTGCTCTTCGGCGCCGTGACGATCGGCTTCGGCGCGAAGCGCATCTGGTTCAACCTCGGCGTCGGCCTGCTCATCAGCTCGATCGTGCAGCTCGTCTTTAGCGGCCTGCTCGGGCTCACGCTGCCCGCCGGGTTCCTCGGAGGGATCTTCTAATGGAACAGTTCGACCTGCTCATGCAGGGGTTCGCCGCGGCGATTACCCCCATCAACATGCTCTGGGTGCTGCTCGGCGCCATCATGGGCACCGCGGTCGGCGTGCTGCCGGGCCTCGGCTCCTCCATGGCCGTGGCGCTGCTGCTGCCGATCACCTTCTCGCTCGACCCGACGGCCGCGCTGATCATGTTCGCCGGCATCTACTTCGGCGGCATGTTCGGCGACTCGACCGCCGCGATCCTGCTCAACACCCCGGGCCAATCATCGGCGATCGCCTCGACCTTCGAGGGCCATAAGCTCGCGCTCAATGGCCGGGCCGGGCAGGCGCTCGCGACCGCCGCGATCGGCGCCTTCATCGGCGGCCTGCTCGCAACGCTGCTCACGGTGTTCATGATGCCGGTGCTCATGCGCCTCGCGACGATGTTCGGCCCCGCCGAGTACTTCGCGCTCGCGGTGTTCGCGTTCCTCGCCGTCTCGTCGGTCGTGTCGGAGTCGGTCGTCAAGGGCCTCATCGCCCTCGGCATCGGCCTCGCGCTCACCTTCATCGGTATCGACGGACCCTCGGGCACCGAGCGCTACACCTTCGGCACGCCCGAGCTGCTCGACGGCTTCTCGATCGTCGTCATCACGGTGGGTCTGCTCGCACTCGGCGAGGTGTTCGACCAGGCATCGAAGGTCGGCACCGAGGCCGTCGTCAAGCCCATCCAGCAGCGCCGCGCGATGCTCGGCTGGAAGGACTTCCGCTACGCCCTGCCCGCCTGGCTGCGCGGCACCGCGTTCGGTCTGCCCTTCGGCATCGTGCCGGCCGGTGGCTCCGAGGTGCCGACGTTCCTCGCGTACGGCACTGAGAAGTCGCTCGCGAAGCGTCGCGGCGACAAGGAGTTTGGCACGACCGGTTCGCTCCGCGGCCTCGCCGCGCCGGAGGCCGCGGGGAACGCGACCACCGGAACCGCGATGGGTACCCTGCTCGCGCTCGGTCTGCCGGTCTCGTCGACCGCCGCGATCATCCTCGCCGCGTTCCAGCAGTTCGGCCTGCAGCCCGGCCCGCTGCTGCTGACGAACAACGCCGACCTCGTGTGGACGCTGCTCGCCTCGCTGATCATCGGCCTGCTCGTGCTGCTGTTCATCAACATGTCGCTCGCCGGCGTGTGGGCGAAGCTGCTCAGCGTGCCGAACCACTACCTCTACGCCGGCATCACCGTGCTCGCGGTGCTCGGCGTCTACGCCGTGGGCTCGTCGATGTCTGACCTCTGGATCCTGTTCGTCATTGGCGTGCTCGGCCTCATCATGCGTCGTTACCGCGTGCCGCTCGCGCCGGTCATGATCGCCGTCGTGCTCGGCCCGCTCGCCGAGACCGAACTGCGCCGCGCGCTCGCGGTGTCGGAGGGTGACGTCGCGGTGCTCTGGAGCTCGCCGTTCACGATCGGCCTCTACCTCGTGCTCGCCGCGGCGCTCGTCATCTCGGGCGTGCAGCACCTGCGGCACCGCCGCAAGGCAAAGCTCGAGGCACAGACCGTCGCGGTGCGCATCCCCGAACACCTCGACACGAAGTAACGAACGGATGCGGTGGGGTGGTGACGCGCGTAGGCTAATGAACGTCGTTCACCACCCCAACGTCGAGGAAGTTCCATGACCACGCCACCCGTCACCTTTGTCATTGCCGGTTCGGAAGCCACTGGCGGCGCGGGTGTGCAGGCCGACCTGCGCACGCTGCAGCAGCTGGGCGTCTACGGCGCGGCGGCCCTCACCTGCATTGTCTCGTTCGACCCGAAGGACGGCTGGAACCACCGCTTCGTGCCGATCGACCCGCAGGTGCTGCGCGACCAGGCCGAGGCGATCCTCGCCGACTGGCAGCCCGCATCCGTGAAGATCGGCATGCTCGGCACCGTGCCGACCATCGAAACCACGCGCGACATCCTCACCGCGGCGAAGCTGCCGAACATCGTCTGCGACCCCGTGCTCATCTGCAAGGGCCAGGAGCCCGGCGCGGCCCTCGACATCGACAACGCGCTGCGCGCCGAGATCCTCCCGATCGTCGACGTGATCACCCCGAACTACTTCGAGACCTGCACGCTGGCCGGCGTCGACGAGATCGACACCGTCGCGGGCCTCGGCGATGCCGCCAAGAAGATTTCCGAGCTCGGCACGAAGGCCGTGCTCGTGAAGGGCGGCCTCGCGACCCCCGGCGACAACGCCGTCGACGTGCTTTGGGACGGCTCGGAGCTCGTCGAGTACTCGCGCCCGAAGGTCGGCACCGCCGGCGTCTCGGGTGCCGGTGACTCGCTCGCGACCGCCGTCTCGGCGGGCCTCGCGCAGGGCAAGTCGCTCCACGACGCGGTCGACGCGGCGAAGGACTTCGTGACCGCGGGCATCCAGCGTGCGATCTCGGCGAACACCCCGTTCGACGTCGTCTGGCAGGGCGAGTAGCCATGCAGTTGCCGGAGCGCGACGCCGTCCTCGAGGGCACGCGCGTGCGCCTCGAGCCGATCACCCAGGCCGGGCTCGAGGAACTCGCGCCCGCGCTGTGGCGCGAGGACGTCTTCGCGGGCGGCTTCGGCGGCGGCGTCGAGGCCTTTCGCAACCACGACTCGTTCGCCGAGTGGTTCGACGGCTACCGCCCGAGTGGCGACGAGTCGCGCACCTACCTCGTGCGCTTCGACGGCCGCGCGGTAGGCACCACCTCGTTCTACAACGCCGACTACCGGCGCGAATCGGTGGTCATCGGCTACACCGCATACAGCCCCGACGTGTGGGGCACGACCGTGAACCCCGAGGCGAAGCGGGCGATGCTCTCGGCGGCGTTCGACGGCGGCGCGCACCGGGTCGTATTCGAGGTCGACAACCTCAACGATCGCTCGCGGGCGGCAGTGACGAAGCTCGGCGCGCACCTCGACGGCATCCTCCGCGAGGATCGCCCGCGCGCCGACGGCTCGAAGCGGTCGACCGTCGTGTTTTCGATTCTTGAGCAGGAGTGGCCCGAGGTGCGGGCCGGTCTCGATGCACGCGTGGGAGACTAGCGACATGAACCGTGCGGAACTCGCCAAGTACATTGACCACACGCTGCTCGCCACTGACGCGACGAACGACGACGTCATCGCGCTCTACCGCGAGGCCGCCGAACTCGGCACCTTCTCGATCTGCGTCTCGCCGAACATGCTGCCCGTCGGCGGCGCGTGGTCGGCCGGGCTCGACCCCGACGTTGCGACCGAGGTGGCGGATGCGTCGGGCCCGAAGATCTGCACCGTCGTCGGCTTCCCCTCGGGCAAGCACCACTCAAACATCAAGGCCGTCGAGGCCGCGAAGGCCGTGACCGAGGGCGCCGACGAGATCGACATGGTCATCGACATCGGGCAGCTCAAGGCGGGCAACCCCGAGCTCGTGAAGGCCGACATCGAGGCCGTACGCCGCGCAGTGCCGGCGCCGACGCTGCTGAAGGTGATCATCGAATCGGCCGCGCTCAGCGACGCCGAGATCGTCGCCGCGTGCCAGGCGGCCGAGGCTGCGGGCGCCGACTTCGTGAAGACGTCGACCGGCTTCCACAAGGCCGGCGGCGCCTCGGTCGAGGCCGTACGCCTCATGCGCGCGACGGTCGGCGACCGCCTCGGCGTGAAGGCGTCGGGCGGCGTGCGCACCTACGAGGACGCGCTGAAGATGATCGAGGCTGGCGCCTCGCGCCTCGGCATGTCGTCGTCGGCGCAGGTGCTCGCCGACGCGCCGTCCGAGTAGCTGCCCGATGCCGATACCATCGTGAGCATGGTGTCAGCAGCGCAGCAACAACAGGCCCTCGAAGAGCTCGGGCGCATCCGCAAGTCGATCGACAACATCGACTCGGCTCTCATCTGGATCCTCGCCGAACGCTTCCGCTGCACGCAGCAGGTGGGCGAACTCAAGGCCGCGAACGAGCTGCCCGCGAGCGACCCCGCCCGCGAGCAGCAGCAGGTCGCCCGCCTGCGTCAGCTCGCGCACGACGCCGACCTCGACCCCGAGTTCGCCGAGAAGTTCCTCGGCTTCATCATCGCGGAGGTCATCCGCCATCACGAGCGGATCGCCGCCGAGAGCAACTAGCCGTGCGCGCATCCGTGCGGCGGGCGGCCGCGTCGCTGCCCGCGCCCTGCGGGGTCATCGACCTCGAGGCGTTCGACCGCAACATCTCGGCGATGGCGCAGCGCGCGGGCGGCATGCCCATCCGCGTCGCGTCGAAGTCGCTGCGCACCCGTGCCGCGCTCGAGCGTGTGCTCGAGCATCCGGGCTTTCGCGGCATCCTTGCCTTCACGCTGCCCGAGGCGATCATGCTCGCGCGCGACGGGCACGAGGATGTTGTGCTCGGCTATCCGACGACGAACCGGGATGCGCTACGCGAGTTGCGCTCGGACGCGCAGCTGCGTGAGCGAATCACGCTCATGATCGACGCGGTGGAGCACCTCGACTTCTTTGACGCCGTCGCGCCTGGGCCGGGCGTGCTTCGCGTCGCGATGGAGGGCGATGTGAGCTGGTGGCCGGCGAAGCCCCTGCTGCGCGGCCACCTGCACTACGGCGTCTTCCGCTCGAGCATCCGCGAGGCCGCGCAGGCAGCTGCCTTCGCCCGCACGGTGAAGGCACGAAAGGGAGTGCGGCTCGTCGGCGTGATGGCGTACGAGTCGCAGGTCGCGGGCCTCCCGGATGCGGCGCACACCCCACGCGGCGCCGCGATCCGGGTGATTCGGCAGCAGTCGCTGGCGGATGTGCCGCGGCGCCGCGGCGAGATGGTCGAGGCCGTGCGTGACGTCGCCGGCGAGCTCGAGTTCGTGAACGGCGGCGGTACGGGCTCGCTCGAGTCGACCTCGGCCGACCCCTCGGTGACCGAGATCGCCGCTGGCAGCGGCTTCTTTTCGCCCGCCTCGTTCGACAGATTCCGTGGGTTCCAGCACGAGGCGGCTGCGTTTTTTGGCCTCGATGTCGTGCGCAAGCCGACCGCCGAGATCGTGACCCTGCACGGCGGCGGCTGGAGCGCATCCGGCAAGCCCGGGGCCGACCGCCTGCCCGTCATCGACTGGCCGCGAGGCCTGCACTACCTCCACGAGGAGGGCGCCGGCGAGGTGCAGACGCCCATCACCGGCCACGCGGCCCGCGGGCTCGAAATTGGAGATCGTGTATGGCTGCGGCACGTAAAAGCTGGCGAACTCGCTGAACGCATCACGGATTTCGCCGTGGTAAAGGATGGAATAATCGAACACTTCTGGAAGACGTATCGAGGAGAGGGATTCGCGTACCTATGAGCGCTGACGAGACCGCGAAGCCGAAGCGTCGGCCCAACGCCTGGCGCAACTGGTCGGGTGGCGTCACCGAGACCTCGACGCTCGTCGCTGGACCGACGAGCGAGACCGCCGTGAAGGCGCTGGTCATCGGTGCGTCGGGCTCGGGCCTGAAGATCAAGTCGGTCGGCTCGGGGCACTCGTTTAACGACATTGCGACGACCGAGGGCCTGCGCCTGCACTTCGATGACTATCGCGGTCTCGTCTCGGTGAACCCTGACACGAGTGTCGCGACCTTCCGCGCCGGCACCAAGCTGCACGAGTTGCCGAAACTGCTCGGCCCCTACAACCTCGCGCTCGCGAACCAAGGTGACATCGACGCGCAAACCATCGCCGGGGCGATCTCGACCGGCACGCACGGCACCGGCTTGGGCTTCTCTGGCCTGGCCGAAATGGTGAAGTCGCTGCGCATGGTGCTCGCCGACGGCTCGATCGTCTACTGCGACGAGCGCACGCACCCCGACCTGTTCGAGTTCGCGCGCCTCGGCCTCGGCGCGCTCGGCGTCGTGCTCGAGGTGGGCATTCAGTGCGTGCCCGCGTTCCGCGTCGCCGCAAGCGAAGACGCCCTGCCGATGGATGAGGTCGTCGAGAGCTTCATCGAACGCGCCCGCTCGAACGACCACGTCGAGTTCTTCTGGTTTCCGCACGCCGACACCGCGCTCGTGAAGACGAACCGCCGCCTCGCGCCCGGCGAGGAGCCCGACGAGTCGTTCGCCCCGCAGACCGCGCTCGCGAAGTTCGTCGACGAGGAGGTTGTACAGAACTGGGCGCATCAGCTCGTCGCGTCGCTCGGCTCGGTCGTGCCCGGCGTCGTGCCGAAGATCAACCAGTTCTCGGCGTCGCTCATGGGCCGCCGCCACTACGTCGACGACTCGCACGGCGTGTTCGTGAGCCAGCGGCGCGTGCGCTTCAACGAGATGGAGTACGCCGTACCGCTCGAGGACGGCCCCGAGGTCGTACGCGAGATTCAGCAGCTCATCGATGCGAACGACTGGAACGTTTCGTTCCCGATCGAGGTGCGCTGCGCCGGCGCCGACGAGGTGCCGCTGTCGACCGCGTACCAGCGCGAGTCGATGTACATCTCGGTGCACCAGTACGTGCGCGAGCCGCACCTCGAGTTCTTCGGTGCCGTTGAAGAGGTGCTGCAGGCCGCGGGTGGTCGCCCGCACTGGGGCAAGCTGCACACGCTGCGCGCCGACGAGCTGCGTGAACTCTATCCACGGTTCGATGACTTCGTCGCCCTGCGCAACGACGTCGACCCCAACCGTGTCTTCGCGAACCAATACCTGACCCGCACGCTGGGGGAGTAGGAAGGCCGGGCCCATGATCAACGGCAACGTCTCGCACTGGTGGACCGATCTGGGCACGCCCGTGCCGCGGCCCGGGGTCGAGGGCGATCTCGACGTCGACGTTGCGATCGTGGGTGGCGGCTACACCGGGCTCTGGAGCGCCTACTACCTCAAACAGGCGAAGCCGGATGCGCGCATCGCGATTCTCGAGGCGCGTTTCTGCGGGTTTGGGGCGTCGGGCCGCAACGGCGGCTGGCTCACGAACTCGGTGACCGGCGGCATCAACCAGTACGTGCCGACGCACGGACGCGAGGCCGCGCGCGACTTCCAGCTCGCGATGAACGCGACCGTCGATGAGGTGATTCGCGTCGCGGCCGCCGAGGGCATCGACGCCGACATCGTCAAGGGCGGCGACCACGAGGTCGCCTATGCGCCCGCGCAGCTCGCGCGGCTCGAAGGGATGCTCGCCGACGACGAGTCGTGGGACGGCATCGGCGGCTGGCAGCGACTCGACGCCTCGGCGGCGAAGGAGCGCATCAACGTGGCCGGCACGCTCGGCGGGCTTTGGTCGCCACACACCGCGCGCATCCACCCCGCGAAGCTCGCCCGCGGGCTGAGCGAGGTCGTCGCCAAGCTCGGGGTCGAAATCTACGAGGGCACGCGTGTTGACGAGATTCGGCCCGGCGAAGCCGTGACCGCCACCGGTACCGTGCACGCGGGGGCCGTGATCCGCGCGACCGAGGGCTTCACCGCCGGGCTGCAGGGCCTGCACCGCGAGTGGCTGCCGATGAACTCGTCGCTCATCGCGACCGAACCGCTCAGCGAGGCGCAGTGGCAACACATCGGCTGGGAGGGCCGAGAGGTGCTTGGCGATTTCGCGCACGTCTACATGTACGCGCAGCGCACCGCCGACGACCGCATCGCGTTCGGTGGCCGCGGCGTGCCGTACCGCTGGAACTCGGCGACCGACGACGACGGCCGCACCCAGCCCGTCACCGCGGGCACGCTGCGCGAGGTGCTCGTGCGGTTCTTCCCCGTGCTCGACGGCGTCGACATCGACCACCTTTGGTCGGGGACTCTTGGCGTCCCCCGTGATTGGGCGGCCACCGTCACCTTCGATCCCGCCACAGGCCTTGGCCACGCCGGCGGCTATGTCGGCACCGGCGTCGCCACAACGAACCTCGCGGGCCGCACCCTGCGCGACCTCGTGCTCGGTCGCGACACCGAACTCACCGCGCTGCCCTGGGTCGGCCACCGCGTTCGCCGCTGGGAGCCTGAGCCCCTGCGCTGGATCGCGACCCGCGTCATCTACGGCGCCTACGGCGCCGCCGACCGCGCCGAATACGGCGGGCGAGCGACCACCTCGCCACTCGCCCGCGTCGCCGACCTCGTGTCAGGGCGCTCGCACTAGCCGATCAGTTCCCAACCAGATTGAGATTGTTGACGATCAGCACGACGCCGAGGATGCCGACGACCCAGCTCAGCGCCGATTCGCCGTGCTTAAGCATCCAGGCGTTAATGCGATCGAGCAGGCCCTCGACCCGCGAGCCGAGCGCGGCTCGCAGCCCGAACAGCGCGAGGGCGGGCAGCACCATGACGAGGCAGTAGCCGGCGAGGAGGCCGAGCGCTGCCGCTGGGCTCGCGTCGCTCGATGAGATGAGCCCGATGCCGACGAGGTACGGCAGCATCGTGAGTAATTCGATGAGTCCGGCCGCGACGGCAACGGTGGCGACCGGCTTGTCGGAGGTGCGCCATTTCGCGAGCTTCGCCATCAGGCCGCCGCCGTTCGCGCGCTTCGCCTTCGCCCCCTTCGAGTCAAGGGCGAAGCTCCAGATGACGAGCGCGATGCCGGTGACGAGCAGCACCACGTGCCCGGCCGGTGACTCGGCCGCGTCGATGGCAAACGGCAGCAGCCAACCGGCGCTCCAGAGCAGGCCGAGGCCGACGGCGAAGTAGAACGCGGCGATCGTGAGCAGGTACGTGAACACGCGCCGACCACGCACCCGACCCGGCTCGAGCAACAGCCAGACGGGAATCGTCAGCGTGCCGTAGCTCAGCGAATCGGCGAGGGCGAGCGCGGGGAGTGCGAGCAGAAGTTCCATGTCTTCAGCGTCGCGGGGGCGCGGGCGCCCGCCATCTGGCGCAGGTGAGGTTGCCACCCCTAACTTTGGTGCCGTACCGTCGGCCGCCGTGCGCCGACATACTGGAGTCATGCTCTCGTTCACGCCGCGCGAACCCCTCGCGATCGCGCTGCGCCGTGACGTACCCTGGTCGGTCGCGGTCGCCGCACTCGGGGTCATCATGCTCGTCGCAGACCCGGGCAGCGGCGTCGTACCGGGGCTCTTCGGCGAGGGCGCGCATCCAGCGCTCTTCCTGGTGCCGCTCGCGATCACGGCCGTGGCCGCCGCATTCACCTCGGCGCTGCCGGTCCCGGCGCTGCTCTTGGCCTGCGTCGGCGTCGCGGTGTCGGGTCTCACGGGCACCCACATCACGGTGCAGCTCGAGTGGAGCTCCACGATCTACGGACTCTGGCGCTACGGCGCGGCGCGCGACCGGCGCATCGGCGTCGGTCTGCTCATCGCCACGAGTGGGATCGTCATCGCATGCGTCGCGATCGGTACGCGCAGCACCGACGCGACGACCTCGATGACCCTGCAGGTCATGCTCGTCTGCGCCCTGCCGATGTGGTGGAGCAGCGAACTGCGCGCGGGCGACGAACTCGCCGAAGCCGAGCGGTTACGCGCCGCGGTTGCGGTGCAGGCCGATCGCGAGGCGGTGGCTCGTGACCTCCACGACACCGTCTCGGCCCACCTCTCGGCGATCACGATCTTTTCGGCGGGCGCCCTCGACGGCGCACCCGATGCCGAGCGTGACCGCCGCGCGCTCGCGGAGGTGCGCCGCGCATCCCTCGCCGCGCTCGGCGAGATGCGGCAGCTCATCGACGTGCTGCGTAGCGACTCGACGCCCGAGCCGATCGCCGCAACGACCCTGGATGCGGAGGTTGCGAGAGCTCAGCAGGCGGGGCTTGAGATTGAGGTGAGCGGTGAATTGGTGGTTCAGGCTGACGGCGCGCTCGGCGAGGTCGCGCGCGAAGCCCTCGGGAACGCACTGAAGTATGGCGATGGCACGGCCACGCTGCGCCTCGAGACCGACGACGACCGCCTCGCGCTCGAGATCGAAAACCCAATAGCGGATGCGCCCCGCGGCGGCTCGAGCGGCCTCGGCCTGGGCCAGATGGCCCGGCGGATGCGCGGCGCGGGCGGCCGGTTCAGCGCGGGCGAGTCGGCGGGAGCGGGCCGCAACGTCTGGCGCGTGCGCGCGGAGGTGCCGCGATGACGCGCGTGCTGCTCGCAGACGATCACGCGGCGATCCGTGCCGGCCTGCGGATGATGCTCGAGGCCGCCGACGATATCGAGGTCGTCGGTGAGGCGTCCGACGGCGCGACGGCGATCGGCAACGCCCGCGCGCTCAAACCGGATGTCGTGCTCATGGACATGCGGATGCCCGGCGTCGACGGTGCCGAGGCGACCCGGGTGCTCGCGGCCGAGGGCACTCGCGTGCTCGTGCTGACGACCTATGACGAGGATGACGTCGTGTTCGCCGCGATCAACGCCGGCGCTGCCGGCTTCCTGCTCAAAACTGCCGAGCCGAGCGAGCTCGTCGACGCGATCCGCCGGGTCGCGCGCGGTCAGGGTGTCGTCGCACCTGAGGTGACTGCGCGCGTGCTGCAGGCGGCGGCGGGCGCACGAAGCGAGACGCCCGCCGCCGCGCAGGTGCGCGGGGCGGGCCTCACCGAGCGAGAGCTCGAAATACTCGGGGCGATCGGGCGGGGTGCGACGAACGGCGAGATCGCCGGGGAGCTGCACATCACGCTCGGCACGACGAAACAGCACGTTTCGCGCATTCTCGCGAAACTCGGGGTGAGTTCGCGCACGCAGGCCGCCCTGCTCGCGCGCGACGCGGCAGGGTAGACCGCTCGCGAGTCCTAGGCGACGGCCTCGCTGCGCAGCACCTCGGCGACGACGTCGAGGCCGCGGTTCAGTTCCTCGGCCGAGATCGTGCACGGCGGCACGATGTGGATGCGGTTATCGCTCGTGAACGGAATCACGCCACGCGCGACGAGCGCCGCCTTGACGCGGCCCATATACTCTGCCGCGACGGGGGTGCGCGCCGCCGCGTCCGACACGAGCTCGATCGCCCAGAACACGCCGGTGCCGCGCACCTCGCCGATCACGTCGAGCTCCTCGGCGAGCTCGCGCAGGCGCGGGCCGATCACGTCGGTGCCGAGCTCGCGGGCGTGCTCGACGACGCCCTCGTCGGTCATCGTCTCGATGGTCGCCACCGCCGCCGCCGTCGCGAGCGGGTGGCCCGAGTAGGTGAGGCCGCCGGGGAACACGCGCTCGTCGAACGCCGCCGCGATCTCTTTCGAGATGATGACGCCGCCGAGGGGTACGTAGCCCGAGTTGACGCCCTTCGCGAAGGTGATGAGGTCGGGCGTGACGCCCTGGGCTTGGAACGCGAACCATTCGCCGGCGCGGCCGAAGCCGGCCATCACCTCGTCGGCGATGAGCACGATGCCGTAGCGGTCGGCGAGCTCGCGCACGCCCTGCAGGTAGCCCGCCGGCGGCACCATGATGCCCGCGGTGCCGGGGATCGACTCGAGCAGAATCGCGGCGATCGTGTTCGGGCCCTCGTGGCGAATCACCGAGTCGAGGTGCTGCAGCGCGCGCTCGCACTCCTGCTCCTCGGTCTCGGCCCAGAACTCGCTGCGGTAGAGGTACGGGCCGAAGAAATGCACGTGGCCGGTCGTGTACTCGTTCGGCTGGCGGCGCCAGTCGCCAGTCGCGACGATCGCCGCGCCGGTGTTGCCGTGGTACGAGCGGTAGCGCGAGAGCACCTTGTCGCGGCCGGTGACCTGGCGGGCGAGGCGAATCGCGTTCTCGTTCGCGTCGGCACCGCCGTTGGTGAAGAACACGCGGTCCATGTTCTCTGGGGCGTGCTCGAGGATGAGCTCGGCCGCCCGCGCGCGAGTCTGGTTCGCGTGCGCCGGCGCGATCGTGAGCAGCTCATCCGCCTGCTGCTTAATCGCCTCGACGACGCGCGGGTGCTGGTGCCCGAGGTTCGTGAACACGAGCTGGCTCGAGAGGTCGAGGTACTCGTTGCCCTCAAAGTCGACCACCGTCGAGCCGTGCGCGGTCTTGATCGGCAGCGGGGCGAGCTTGCCCTGGGCCGACCAGGAGTGGAACACGTGCGAGGTGTCGTACTTGGCGACCTCGGCGTTGCTCAGGCTGGTGAGGGTGGTGTCGGTCACGTCGGCTCCTTTGACGGTGGGGTGGTCTGCTCCCAGCATTGTGCCCCCGCTGCCTGGTGGCGAGTGCCGTTCTGTCGAACATGACGGATGCTCGTAGACAGATCCGCACCGTGCGTCGGCTACGCTGGCGGGGTGGTGATGACGCTGCGAACACTCCTGGCCCACTCCGCGCTTGGCCTGCGCCTGGCCCGGCCGCTCGAGGTACGCGACGAACAGCTCGACGAGAGGGTGTCGTGGGCGCACTCGTCGAACCTCGAGCATCCCTCGCCCTGGCTCGAGGCGGGGCAGCTGCTGCTCACCGACGGCACGCAGTTCGGCCGCCAGCACGACGCGGCCGCCGAGACCGAGTACGCGCGCGAGTACGTGCGGCGCCTGCGCGACGCGGGCATCGTCGGGCTGGGCTTCGCAGTGAACGTCGCGCACGCCCGCGTGCCGGCCGAGGTCATCGACGCGAGCCTCGAGCACGAGCTCCCGCTGTTCATCGTGCCCTCGTCGACCCCGTTCATCCGCATCTCGCGTACCGTCGCCGACGCGATCGCTGCCGAGCGCAACGAGCGCCTCGAGTGGTCGAACCGGGCGCAGCGCGCGATCGCTCGCGCGACCCTGCGACCCGACGGCCTCGCCGCCACCCTGCGCGAGCTCTCGGCGCAGCTCGACAGCTGGGTCGCGCTCTACGACGCACTCGGCCGGCGCGTGCAGGTGCAGCTCGGCCGCCGCGTGCCGCCGGAGCTGGAGGCCGAGCTTGCGGACGCGGTGGCCGGCCAGCTGCGCGGCCGCCGCCGTGCCGCGGCCCGTCTCGCGTCGGCCGACCACAGCGTGACGCTGCACACGATCGGCCAGCCCGACCGCCTGCGCGGTGTGCTGGCGATTGGCTCGGGCGCGCCGCTCGACGCCGCAGGCGCGCAGCTGCTCGCGAGCGTCGTCGGCATCGCCTCGATCGCGATCGAGCAGTCGCGCGTGCTCGACAGCGCGCGCCGCAGCCTGCGCACCGGAGTCGCCGAGCTCTATCTCGCCGGCGCGACGGCCGCGGCGGGCGACGCGCTGCGCGACCTTGGTACCTGGGTGCCGGAGGGCCGCGTGCGGGTCATCGTCGCCCGTGGCGTAACCGAGTGGACGCGCGTGCTCGACGAACTCGAGTTGCTCGCAGCAGCCAACGACCTCACGTTCGCGCGCCACGGTGACGAGCTGCTGCTCGTCGTGCCTGACGGTGCTGAGTTGCCGGAGCCACTCGCGCGCGACGGACTCACGGTGGGTGTCTCACCCGCGGTCGACGTCGCAGATATCTCCCACGGCTACGAGGATGCGCGGCACGCTCTGCGGCGTGCGGCGCGCGTCGGCGAGGTGGTCGAGTTCGACCGGCTCGCCGAGCACGGCCTGCTCGCCTGGCTCGACGCCGAACAAGGGCAGCTCCTCGCCGTGCGGATGCTCGCCGGGCTGCGCGAGCGCGACGACGCTGACGAGTTGCTCGCCTCGCTGCGCGCCTGGTTCGCCCACAATTGCGCATGGGATCCTGCGGCGCGCGAGCTCGGCATCCACCGCCACACGTTGCGGGCGCGAGTCGCCGCGGCGGCCGCCGCCACCGGATATGACCTCGACGACTTCTCGGCCCGCGCGCAACTCTGGCTCGCGCTGCAGCTCGCGGCTTAGGCGGTCTAGCGGGGCGTGAGCTACAAAGTTTCAAGACCATTCACCTTGGCGACAGCTGTCGTTCAATGAGGAGTTGGCGGCCCGTCACGCGAGTTGACTTGCCTGTCAGGGTTCACATTGCCCCAGGAGGTCTCTTGTCTTTGTCGCCAGGCGTACGCCGATGGCTTGCCGCAACTGCGGTTACCGCGGTTGCATGCACCACACCAATTCTGCTCGGGAGCCCAGCCGCGCTCGCCGCTTCGGCATCGATGCCGCTGACCGTTACGGAGATCGCTCCTGATCATCCCGGAGCCGACAATTTTGAGTTCTTCGAGCTCACGAACTACTCGGATGAGGCCGTCGATCTCACCGGCTGGGCCGTGAGCTACATCTACGCAGACACAACCGACGTCGACCGCGACGTTGCGCTCGAACTCGGGGGCGAGAACCTCACCATCGCACCCGGGGACTCGGCAGTGGTGTGGTTGAAGTATTCGAGCGATTCGGTGAACAGCGATGACTACACCGAGGCTGACTTCCGCGCCAATTGGGGGGATGCGGGGAGCAGCTACCAGCTCCTGACCGCGACCGGGCAGTCGGGCATGGCGAATGGCGGCGAGCGCGGTATTCGCCTCGTGTCGCCGGATGGGGTCAATGCTTGGTCGTACTACCCGTCCGGCAGCGTGAGCAGTTCGGGCACGGCCAACTTTGGTTACACGGAATCGGGCTCGGCGCCGCTCGTCGGCGCAAACCAAGCGGCAACGCCAGGCGAGGCTGAAGTCGAGGAAGCAACTCCGGCGCCGACTGAAACTCCGGAACCTTCGCCCGAACCAACAGCTCCGGGCACTCCGGGCACTCCGGGCGACGACACTGACAAGCCGCTCCTCATCACCGAGTTGCTGCCCGACTCCTCGAATGTCGGCGGGGCAGATGCCTATGAGTTCATCGAACTCACGAACCCGAGCAATTCGCCGGTGAGCCTGAGCGACTACCAGCTAGTATATGGCTACCCCGCGGCCGACCTATCGATTGGCTCGGACATTCAGTGGGTCCTCGACACCCCCGACGCCGAAGTCGCGCCCGGCGCCTCGGTAGTCGTTTGGGTGAAGAATGCCGAGAACCAGGAGCTTTCGGCGGACGACTTCAATGAAAAGTTCGGCACGCAACTTGTCGCGGGCGAGACGCTGATCGAAACGCAAAGTGGTGGCATGGCGAACGGTTCGCTGCGCTCGCTCGACATCCGCACGAACACCGGCCACGCGATTACCCGGGTCTACTACAACGGGACCGAGGCCGACGACACCCAGGCCGACCAGGGCATCCGCTACGGCTCGAACAGCGATCTTGTGCAACCGAAGCTCTCGATCGCGCCGGCGACCCCTGGTGCGACGGATGCGGATCAGCTGCCAGCCGAGTTGGTTGCGGTAGCGGAGGACACGCAAGCACCGCAGATTGCGGATGCGACCGCGCAGGAAATCGACCCCGCCACCGACTTCGAGTTTGCGTTCACGATCAACGATGATGTCCTCGTGCGCACCGCGACGTTGCGTATCGCGACCAGCGCCGGTGACACTCGCACCGTAAACCTCGAGGTTGCCGAAGACGGCCAGAGCTTCTCCTACGAGTATCCCCAGATTGACCTCACGGGTAAGGACTGGATCGAGTACTCGCTCGTCGCCTCGGACGGCACGAACACCGCGGAGCTCTCGACGCAGCGCATCGAGGTCGTGCGCCCCGAGGAGGGCCCGGTGCGCGCCAACCTCAGTGACGGCGACTGGATTTCTGGCAACGCACAGATCGTCGGTTCGGCTGACGCTGGCGCTCCGGTGATCGAGTTCGACGGGCAGCAGTGCGCAGCGGAACCTTCCCTCGAGACCGCGCCCGTATTCGCTTTCGAAGCCACCGGCGTCGACACGTTCTTCCAGAACGCGATCATGTTCGACGGCGAGCCGGTGCACATCTTCGACGACAGCATTCCCACGGGCTGGGAGACGATCTCGTCGGAGATCTCGCTTGAGGCCTTCGCGCCGGGCGAGACCGTCACGGTGTCGGTCGCGGCGGGTACCAAGGCCCACCCCGGCCCCGATGACCTCGAGAACAATGACGATTTCACGATTCGCGACGCGCGGCTCGTGCTGCCGGATGGCCGAACACTTACGCCCACGGGCTACACCGCTGGGACCGAACTCAAGATGGGTGACTCTGCGGGACTCATCGGCGTGTACGACGCCGAGTTTGTCGTGCCGGAGGACGCGTTCTCGTCGGTGCGTTGCGCCGTTGACACGGCCGGGCTTGCGGACGGCGAGCACGCGGTGGCGGTGCGCAGCGGCGACGACGCGCTCGAGTTCACGGTCAACGTCGACAACACTGCCCCAGTCATCACGACCTCGATCGCTGACGGCGACACCTTGCGCGGCGAGACCGTGCTCGACGCCGACATCGTCGACGGCGAGGGGCAGGGCGTCGACAGCGACTCGATTACGACGACCCTCGACGGTGAGACGGTGCAGCTGCCGCTGGAGACCTCTTCGACCGAGCTGGCTGCCGGCGAGCACACCCTGGTGGTGACGGCGGCCGACTTGCAGGGCAACCTGACTGAAGAGACCGTGCAGTTCACCGTGCCCGTCGAGAACCCGTCCGCGGAGGTCACGAGCTTCCCCACCTGTGATGCAGATGGGCACATCTCAGTGACCGACCCGAGCGGCGATGACCTCAACGTCAGCGTGCGGCGGGGCGAAACCGTTCCTGTCACCGATCTCGAGGTGACCTCGGGCACCGTGCATGACGGTGCAGCGACTGACCGCGAGGGCACCGCTGTGACGGCCGACGAGTTGGCGACATTGGCAGAGGCAGACGGTGAAGGCGTAAGCGCCAGCGCCGTCGACGCGCTGCCCTACCAGCAGTTCACCGCCGCAGTGCCCGACGGTACCGGTGCCGGCGACCAGGTGCGCGTGCAGTGGCAAGGTGAAGCAAATGCGGGCACGAGGGTGACGCTGTTTGCGCTCTCGAATGATGGCGGCTGGGTCGAACTCAACCACCAGATTCTCGCGGAGGATTCGGACGGCGGGGTGTCGTTCTCCGAGACCGTCGACGCAGGCGAATTCGCCAACAATGGCGAGGTGCAGCTGCTCGTGCAGAACGGCGTGGGCTGGGCTGGCGAAGACCGGTCTGACCGCGACAGCGCCTATGTCCCCGTGAACGAGGGAGACACACCCCGTTCGGCGTACGACGCGACGATCGCATGGGAGACCGACACCCAGTACTACAACGAGACCGAGTCGTACTACAAGCACCAGGTGAGCATTCACGATTACCTGCTCGCGCAGCGCGATCCGATGAACATCCAGTACCTCTCGCACACCGGTGACATCGTCAACGTCTCGAGCGAAGCCGAGCAGTGGGAGCGAGCAGACGAGGCGTACCAGCGTCTCGACGACGCCGAACTGCCCTACGGTGTGCTTGCGGGCAACCACGATGTTGGGCACAAGGACGACGACTACAGCCACTACAGCGAGTGGTTCGGTGCCGATCGGTACAACGACAACCCGTGGTGGGGCGGTGACCACGAGGACAACCGGGGTCACTATGACCTCGTCACCGTCGCTGGCGTTGACTTCATCTACCTCTACATGGGTTGGGGCGCCGGTGACGAGCAGATCGACTGGATGAACGAGGTGCTCGCGCAGTACCCGGAGCGCGCCGCAGTCATCAACATGCACGAGTTCCTCACGACAACCGGCGGCCGGGGCGCGATTCCCGAGCGCGTGTATCAAGAGGTCGTCGTGCCGAACGAGAACGTCGCCATGGTGCAGTCCGGTCACTACCACGACGCCTACGTCCAGCAGTACCCGCTCGACGACGACGGTGATGGCGTAACTGACCGCACCGTGGCCGCGGTGCTGTTCGATTACCAGTCGCTGCCCGAGGGTGGCCAGGGGTACCTGCGTTTGCAGCACCTCGACTCGACCGCGGGGACGATCACGAACCGTACCTACTCGTACTCGCTTGACGATTACGACACTGAAGACCCGAGCATTGAACTCGAAGCGCAGGAGTTCACGCTCAACTACAGCGACCTTGGCATCGTGGCCCACGAGAAGTCACTCACGACTGATCAGGTGCAGGTTGATGTGCTGACGGAGGAGGTCGTTGCCGAGGCCCAGGCAGCTTCTGGGTCAGACGTTGTCGTGACGGCCGCGCAGCTGGCTGATGCCGGTGGCTGGTATCTCCTGGTGACGGATGCGTATGGCGGCACGTACCGCTCGGACGTGTTCGATGCTGCTGAGGACTGCGCAACGCCTGCGCCGACGGACTCGCCTGCGCCGAGTGATTCCCCGGCGCCGAGTGACTCGCCTGCGCCGAGTGATTCCCCTGCGCCGAGCGATTCCCCTGCGCCGAGTGATTCCCCTGCGCCGAGCGATTCGTCAGCCCCGACGGTGACGGCAACGCCTCCGGCGGAGGGTGCATCGCCGGATGATGGTTCGGGCGGCGAAGCCGGTGACTCCGGGGACGGGCTGGCCACCACGGGTGCCGATGGGATGCTCGCTCTGGCAGCCCTTGGGCTGACGGCCGTTGCTGCAGGTGCGCTCCTGGTGCGCCGCCGAGGGATGCGCCGGTAGCGACCGGCCCCGCTGAACGCCCGAGGGCCTCGTTCACCACGTGAACGAGGCCCTCGGGCGGTGGTGTCGCTAGTCGTTCTGGGGGAAGCCGAGGTTGATGCCGCCGTGGCTCGGGTCGAGCCAGCGGGTCGTGATCGCCTTCTGGCGGGTGAAGAAGCGCACTCCCTCGGCGCCGTGAGCCTTGGTGTCGCCGAACAGCGACTCCTTCCAGCCGCCGAATGAGTAGGTCGCGATCGGCACGGGAATCGGCACGTTGACACCGATCATGCCGACCTCGATCTCGCGCTGGAAGCGGCGGGCCGCGCCACCGTCGTTCGTGAACACGGCGGTGCCGTTGCCAAACGCACCGTTATTGATGAGGTCGACGCCCTCGTCGAACGAGGCGACGCGCACGATGGAGAGCACTGGGCCGAAGATCTCCTCGGTGTAGACGCGCGAGCTCGTGGGTACCTTGTCGATGAGCGTCGGACCGAGCCAGAAGCCGCCGGCCTCGCCGTCGACCTCGATGCCGCGGCCGTCGACGACGACGTCGGCGCCGTCCTCGAGCGCGACGTCGATGTAGCCGGCGACCTTGTCGCGGTGCGCCTGCGTCACGAGCGGGCCCATGTCGCAGCCGCGGCGGCCGTCGCCGACGCGCAGCTTGCCCATGCGCTCGGTGATCTTCTCGATGAGCTCGTCGGCGACGGGCTCGACCGCGACGACGACCGAGATCGCCATGCAGCGCTCGCCCGCCGAGCCGAAGCCGGCGTTGATCGCCGAGTCGGCCACGAGGTCGAGGTCGGCGTCGGGCAGCACGAGCATGTGGTTCTTCGCGCCGCCGAGGGCCTGCACGCGCTTGCCGTGAGCCGTGCCGGTCTCGTAGACGTAGCGGGCGATCGGGGTCGAGCCGACGAACGAGACGGCGTCGACCTGCGGGTGCGTGAGCAGGCCGTCAACCGCGACCTTGTCGCCGTTGAGCACGGTGAAGACGCCGTCGGGGAGGCCGGCTTCCTGCCAGAGCTTCGCGATCCAGACCGCCGCCGAGGGGTCCTTCTCGGAGGGCTTGAGGATCACGGCGTTGCCCGCGGCGATGGCGATGGGGAAGAACCACATCGGCACCATGGCGGGGAAGTTGAAGGGCGAGATGATCGCGGCGACGCCGACCGGCTGGTGCACCGAGTGGATGTCGAAGCCGGTCGAAATCTGCTCGGAGAAGTGGCCGCGCAGGTGCGCGGTGATACCGCAGGCGTACTCGACGACCTCCTGGCCGCGCGAGATCTCGCCAAGGGCATCGTCGAGTACCTTGCCGTGCTCGGCGGTGATGATCTCGGCGAGCTCGCCCTTGCGCGAGTCGAGCAGCTCGCGGAACTTGAAGATGATCGACGTGCGCTTCGCGAGCGACACGTCGCGCCACGAGTGGTAGGCCTCGTGCGCGCTCTTCACGGCGACGTCGACGTCGGTCTGCTCCGCGAGCACGACGCGCTTCGTCTCTTCGCCAAGCGCCGGGTCGAACACGGGGGCGGTGCGGCTGCCTTCGGGGGTGACTTCCTTGCCACCGATCCAGTGCGGAACAACCGGGAGGTTCGTCATGAGAGTCCTTTCATCGGGTCTGTCATGGACGCTACGGGGGCCCGTGCCGTGGCAAACTGTCGGCATTGTCGAATCTGGGCGCTCGAGTTGCCAGATTGTCACGCCGGCCCAGGGGCTGATCTGGTGAGATAGAGGCATCCCAGCTTTGAAAGAGTGATACGAGATGTCCAAGATCGCTGAATTGACCTGGCAGCAGCCACTCAACTGGATCGATGGCGAGTACGTGACCGGCGCCGGCGAGCGCCGCGTCGAGGTGCGCGACCCCGCGCTCGACGAGGTCATCGTCGAGCAGGCCGAGGCGTCGGCTGAGCAGGTGGATGCGGCGGTCGCGGCCGCGCGTCGCGCCTTCGCCGACTGGTCGCGCCGCACGCCGGGCGAGCGCAGCGAGCTCATGCACGCCTGGGTGCGCGACCTGCGCGAGCACGAGGACGAGCTCGCGCGCTGGGAGTCGCGCCAGTGTGGCAAGCCGTTCAAACTCACGACACTCTTCGACGTGGCCGGCTCGATCGACAACGTCGCCTTCTACGCGGGCGCCGCCCGCCAGCTCGAGGGCAAGGCGCAGGCCGAGTACTCGGCCGACCACACCTCGTCGATCCGCCGCGAGCCCATCGGCGTCGTCGGCTCGATCGCGCCGTGGAACTACCCGCTGCAGATGGCGGCCTGGAAGATCCTGCCCGCCGTCGCGGCAGGCAACACGATCGTGCTCAAGCCCGCCGAGATCACCCCGCTCACCTCGCTGCTGTTCGCCGAATCGGCGGCCCGCGCGGGCATCCCCGCCGGCGTCATCAACATCGTCACCGGTGGCGGCCGCTCGGTCGGCACGCACCTCACGACGCACCCCGAGGTGAACATGGTGTCGTTCACCGGCTCAACCGAGGTGGGCCGTTCGATCGCGTCGACGATCCCGGGCAAGCGCCTCCACCTCGAGCTCGGCGGTAAGGCCCCGTTCGTCGTGTTCGACGACGCCGACCTCGACGCCGCCGCGAATGGCGCGGTCGCGGCCTCGTGCATCAACACGGGCCAGGACTGCACCGCAGCGACCCGCGCCTACGTGCACGAGTCGGTCATCGACGAGTTCGTCGCGAAGACCGCCGCCGTCATCGACACCATCAAGCTCGGCACCCCCGACGACGAGCAGACCGACCTCGGCCCGCTCTCGTCGCGCGGCCACCAGCAGAAGGTCGCCGCGATGGTCGAGCGGGCGGTGGATGCTGGCGCCACGGTCGTGCGCGGCGGTCACGTGCCCGAGGCTGCCGGCTACTTCTATGAGCCGACGCTGATCACTGGTGCAGCACAGGACTCCGAAATCGTGCAGGACGAGGTCTTCGGCCCCGTGCTCGTGGTGCTGCCGTTCTCAAGCGACGACGAGGCGATCGACCTCGCGAACGACACGCCCTACGGCCTCGCCGCATCCGCCTGGACGAGCAACGTCTACCGCGCGAACCGCGCCTCGCGCGAGATCGACGCGGGCTGCGTGTGGATCAACGACCACATTCCGATCATCTCCGAGATGCCCCACGGCGGCTACAAGGCCTCGGGCTACGGCAAGGACATGTCGGCGTACTCGCTCGAGGAGTACACGAACGTGAAGCACGTGATTCAGGACATCACCGCCGTGGCGAAGAAGGACTGGCACCGCATCATTTTTGCGGGGGAGTAGGGCTAGGCTTCGGGGCATGCCTATCGTGAAGATCAATGCCATTGACGTGCCGGAGCAGGCGGGCCCCGAACTCGAGCGCCGCTTCGCCGAGCGCGCCGGCACCGTCGAGACGTCGCCGGGATTCCGCGGCTTCAAGCTGCTGCGCCCGACCGCCGGCGAGACGCGCTACTTCGTCGTGACCGAGTGGGAAGACGAGGAGTCGTTCGTCGCGTGGCGCGACGGGGATGCTCGGGCCGCGCACTCGGGCGAGCACGGCAAGCCCGTTGCGAGCGGTGCGAACCTGCTTGAGTTCGAGGTCGTCCTCGACGTCGAGCCCACCCCGTAAGCCCACTCCGCAGTAGTTACTGCACGATCTCCCGCAGCATGTCGCAGTGCTCGCGGTAGTTTTCGAGCGGCGTGATCGTTTCGCCCGCCTCGTACCGCTGCCCGAGTGCTTCCCAGCTCGTGTGCCAGGTCGTCATGGCGAGGTCGGTGATGATGAGCGTCACCGACCTCTTCAGTGACGGGCAGTGCTCGAGCACGATCGCCTGGAGCACCTTCGACGTGCGCTGAAGCTGCCCCGCCGCTTCCTCGAGCAGCGAGGGCTCACTCGCGAAGAGGAGCGCGGTGCGGATCGAGATCTGATTCCGCTCGGCCGACTCTCGAATCTCGGCCTCGAGCATCCCCTCGATCTGCTTGAGAACGCTGCTCGGCGATCCGTCGACCGGCACGAACGCCTCGATGCGGTGCTGGAAGTCGAGCTGGCCGGGAATGCCGGCGTGTTCCTTGTTGTCGAAGTAGCGGAAAAACGTGCGGGAAGAGATGCCCGCTGCTTCGGCGATCTCGGCGACCGTGGTGGCCTCGACACCCTGCCGCTCGAACAGCGCCATTGCTGCCTCGTGGATCTCGTTGCTCGTCTGCACGCGGCGGCGCTCGGTGAGCGAGCGTCCGTCGTTGGCCATGGTCGTCATTTTGTCACGCTCCGGTTTGCGGGGTGTTTCGAGAATTTCTCTCTTGGCATATTACGTCAGAGTGTCACAGTGTGCCATACTTGGTCGTTCGCAAAAATGAGAGGGCGACAACATGACGCAGACGCTGACGCAGCCACGCACACTTTCGACGGGCAAACTCGTCGCCATCATCGGCACGCTCGCGGTCGCGGCGTTCGTTATGATCCTCAACGAGACGGTGCTCACCGTCGCGCTGCCGTCGCTCATGGCCGACTTCTCGATCTCGTCGCTCACCGCCGGCTGGTTCACCACGGGCTTCCTGCTCACCATGGCCATCTGCATTCCGCTCACCGGCTACCTGATGCAGCGGTTCAGCACGAAGACGCTCTTCCTCGCAGCCATCGTGCTCTTCGGCATCGGCACCCTCGTCGCGGCGCTTTCAACAACCTTTGCGACGATGCTCATCGCCCGCGTCGTGCAGGCGCTCGGCACCGCGGTGATCATGCCGCTGCTCATGACCACCACCCTGCAGCTCGTTCCGGCTGAGCACCGCGGCTCGATCATGGGCCTCAACACCGTCGTCATCTCGGTCGCCCCGGCGGTCGGCCCCACCCTCGCGGGCCTCGTCATCGACGCCTTCACCTGGCACGCCCTGTTCTGGGGCATGGCGGTGTTCGCCCTGCTCGCGCTCATCGGCGGCGGCATCGCGCTGCCGGCCGGTAAGGGCCAGCCCGCCGGTCGCCTCGACGCCGTGTCGATCCTGCTCTCGGTCGTCGGCTTCGGCAGCTTCGTCTACGGCGTCTCGGGCATCTCTGAGATCGGCGAGGGAGACTTCGTGCCGGTCGTCGCCCTCGTCGTCGGTCTCGCCGCGCTGAGCGTCTTCGCGGTGCGGCAGCAGTCGCTCGTGCGCCGGCAGGCGGCGCCGCTGCTCAACCTCGCCCCCCTCAAGGACGGCACGTTCGTGCGCAGCCTGCTCATTATCGGCATCACCTTCGGCGCGATGCTTGGCACGGTCGTCGTGCTGCCGGTCTACCTCGAGAACGGGCTCGGCCTGAGCACCGCGGCAGTCGGCCTCTCGCTGCTGCCGGGCGGTCTCACACAGGCGATCATCGCGCCGATCGCCGGCCGCATCTACGACCGCAAGGGCCCCGCCGTGCTTGTGATTCCCGGCGCGCTCTTGCTCACCGCCGGGCAGTGGGGCCTCGCGACCGTCGGCGCCAGCACCGAGGCGTGGTTCGTCATCCTCTGCCACTGCGTCTTCAGCGCGGGCATGGCCCTCATCATCTCGGCGCTGCTGACGCACTCGCTCGGCTCGCTGCCGCGCGACAGGTACGGCCACGGTTCGGCGATCCTCAACACGTGGCAGCAACTCGCCGGCGCCATCGGCACGGCGCTGTTCCTCACCGCGTTCGGTATCGCACAGACTGCTTTCGGCGACGTGGCTGACGCGGGCCGCTACCCCTTCATCATCGGCGGCGTACTCACGCTGATCACGGTCGGGCTCGCGGTGACGATCCGGAAGCACCCCGAGGCGACGGCCTAGAGCGACTCGACCCAACCGCTCACCGCGGCGGCGAAGCGCTGCGGGTTCGTCTCGTTCCAGAGATGGCCCTCGCCGGGCACAATCTGCAGCTGCGCATCCTGCATCGACTCGACGACCTCACCCGAGCCCTTGTGGTTCGCGCGGTCGTTGCCGCCGACGAGTACGAGGGCGGGGCACTGGATGCGGTAAAGCTCAGGCCGCAGGTCGAGGCCCGACATGCCGTCGAGCACCGACAGTAGGTCCTGCTTCGTAATGCCCGAGCCACCCTCCTCGATCGTCGGGCCTGCGAGGTAGCGCTCGGGCAGGGCGCTCGAGATCGTGCGCTGCATCTTCAGCAGCGCCCGGGGCGAGCGCGCGAACGGCGCGGAGAGCACGAGGCCCTTCACCAGCCCGGGCTCGAGCGCGGCGGCGCGGATCGCGATGAGCGCCCCCACCGAGATGCCGACGAGCACGCCTTCCTCGTCGGTGCGGTCGGCGAGATCGTCGAGCACCCACCGCGCGGCCGCATCGAGCGAGAACCCCTCGGGCGCCGGCGCGCTGATGCCGGGGATGGTCTGGGCCACCGCGTCGATGGATTCGGGCAGCTGCGCCATCACCGGATCCCAAACTCGCGGCGACTGCGGACCGGCATGGATGAATTCAACGCAGGTAGGTGAGGTCATGCATTCCATTCTTCACGGACGCACCCGAAGAGTAGGCTCACACAGTGAGCGAATTGACAACCCCGCGAAGAATCGTGTTCATGTTGACCGCTGTGGTTGTTGGAATCTGCAGTGCGACCCAGGCTCGCGTCAACGGCTCGCTCGGCGCCTCGGTCGCTTCGGGCGTGCACGCCGCGACGATTTCGTTCCTCGTCGGCCTCGTCGTACTCATCCTCATCACCCTGTGCGTGCCGAGCGCACGCCGGGGTCTCTTCGCGGTGGTCAAGGCCGTGCGTACCCGCAAGCTGCCGTGGTACGGCCTGGGCGGTGGCGTGCTCGGCGCGGTGTTCGTGCTCGCGCAGGGTGTCTCGGTGCCGACGCTTGGCGTCGCGATGTTCATGACCTCGATGGTGCTTGGGCAGCTACTCGGCTCGCTGCTCGTCGATGCCACCGGGTTTCTTGGTGCCCCGAAACGCGGCATCTCGCTGTTCCGCGTGCTCGGCGCGATCCTGACCGCCATCGCGGTCGTCGCGATCGGCCTCGGCACCGAGCTCACGGCCGCGAAGATTCCGCTGCTCGTGCTCGGCGTCTTCGCCGGTGCCTGCATCTCGCTGCAGATGGCCGTCACCGGCCTCGTCAATGCGCACTCGCGCGAGGCCGTCGCGCCCGGCCTCGTGAACTTCTTCGTCGGCACCGTCGTGCTCGCGATCGCCGCCGTCATCGCCCAGTCGGTGGGCTGGGTGCGACTCGCTCCGCTGCCGGGCGCCGACGAGTGGTACCTCTACGTCGGCGGCGCGCTTGGCGTGCTCTACCTCATCGTCGTCGCCGCAGTCGTGCGGCACCTCGGCGTCTTCCTGCTCACGCTCTCGGTCGTCGCGGGCCAGCTCATCGGCGCCCTGCTGTTTGACCTCGCGGCCGGCCATGTCAGCATCCTCGTGCTGATCGGCGTGCCCCTCGCGTTCCTCGGTATCGTAGTGGCCAACCTGCGCACGGTGCGCCGCCCCGGCAACTAGCCGAGCGCATCCCCGTCGAGGTGCAGCCGCGTGACGAGATCGTCGACCGCCTGCCGCGTGGACGGTTCGACCGGCACTTCGAGGTCGCAGCCGAACACCGCGAACACGAGCTCGCGCCCGCCGACGGTGCGCACCACGCCAGCGAGCGAGTGCACTGAGTTGATGTAGCCGGTCTTCGCCGCCACGGCGTCGCCGACCACCCGGTCCGCGCCAACGAAGCGGTTCGCCGACATGGTGCTGCCCGTGCGCATGAGCCGCTCGAACATGAGCCCGGCGGGCCCGTCGCCGCGGTGGCCGCGTCGCATCAACTCGGCGATTGTGCGCGGAGTCACGCGGTTTTCGTCGCTGAGGCCCGAGCCGTCGACGATGTTTGCCGAAGTGACGTCGAGCCCGAGCTCGGCTGCCACGGCGGTGAGCTCGCGGTGCACCGAGGCGAACGAGGCGTCGCCACCGCGCGCGATGGCGACGAGCTTGCCGAGCGCCTCCGAGAGCGCGTTGTCGCTCGAGCGCAGAATCTCGCGCACGAGCTGCTCGACCGGCGCCGACTCGACCCGCGCGAGTTCCTCGCCGGCGAAGCGTTCGTCGGTCCCGGCGCGGCGCACTTCGGGCCCGCCGAGCAGCGCCGAAAAATGTTTGCCGAGCCGCGCGACTGGATTGTCGGTGCGCGGGCTGTCGTCGAGCACCGGGTCGTCGCGGTCACCGTCAACCTGCAGTGCCGAGATGAAGGGGATGTAGCCCTCGGGCGCGCGCCCCTCGGTATCCCACGAGGGGTGCCACTCGGCGCCCGCGAACAGGCGGTCGTCGAGCACGACTCGTGTCACCTCGCCGACGCGCTCGCGCACCTGTGCCGCGAGTTCGTCGAGGTGGGCGGGGTGAGGGTAGAACGTGGGCTCGCCGCTCGGTACCCGACTCAGGGTGACGTCGCCGCCGCCGACGAGCACGATCTCGCCGGGCTCGGCGCCCGCGAGCACGCGAGTGGGGATGCGGTGCTCGGGCCCGAGCACGCGCAGCGCCGCGGCACCCGTGAGGGTCTTCATCACACTCGCGGTCGGCGTGGGCTCGTCGGGCTTGCGCGCGAGAAGTTCCTCGCCCGAGGCGGCGTCGAGCACGAGGTAGCGCGCATCCCGCAGCCGAGCGTCGCCCGCGGCAGCCTGGATGCGCTCGAGCGAGGGCGCAGCGGTGGGCGGGGCGAGTGGCGTGCGCGCGTGGAGTTCGCGGCGCTTGGGTCGCGGGTCGACCCAGCCGAGGGCGTCGCCGATGAGCAGGCCGATCTCGGCCATCGTCTCGAGCACGGGCCCGCGTGCATCCTCGCCGCGATCCCACTGCGCGAGCGCCGCGAAGGCGATGCGGCGGGTTGGTGTCATGACGACGCCGATGTCGGCGCGCACGGTCGAGACGGTGCCGGTCTTGTTCCAGAACCACACGCCGTTGTCGAAGGTGTTGTGGTCGGGGCCGTCGAGGTCGAACACCGAGCCGACCATTGAGAGGTCCATGCCTGCGCCGAACCAGCCGCGCAGCACATCCGCCGACGCGGGCGAGAGGTCGTCGCCCCGCTGCACCCGCTCGACGAAGTCGACCAGCTCGCTCGCGTTGCCCTCCGACAGCCGTGGCGGCATGCCCGGCGGAATCGGCCAGCGAATGATGTCGTTGAGCCGCGAGTGCTCGTAGCCGAGCGCTCGGGTGTGCTCGGTCACCGCGTCCAGCCCCACGACCCGCGCGAGCGTGTTCGTCGCGGAGTTGTCGCTTACCGCGCCGATGAACGCACCGAGGTCGTAGAGCGAGAACGTCGGCTGCTGCAGTAGCTGCCAGATGCCCGAGCCGCCAATCAGCTCGCTCGGTCGGCGAGCGACCACCTCGTCGAGCGAGCGCGTGCCCTCGTCGACCTCGCGCAGCAGCCGGTGCAGCAGAAACACCTTGCCGATGCTCGCGGTGCTGAGTACGCGGTCGGGCCTGTGGCTGAGCAGCTCCTCACCCGTGTCGATGTCGCGTACGAGCACCGACCAGCGGCAGCCGTAGTCGTTCGGGAACTCGATGGTCATGCGTCGCCCTCCTCGTCGCGCGCGAGGCCGGTTACGTGGCGGCGAATCTGCTCGCCGAGCTCGCGCATGGTGTCAATGGTCGAGGCCCGCTTGTCGCCGACAGCCCAGTTCGCGCCGACCGCGTAGGCCACGCCCGCGCGCGGCCCGCGCAGCACGCCGACGTCGATGCGGGCGGTCTCGATGCTGCCGGTCTTATGCCGCAGCACCATGCCTTGGTATTCGGGGCCGACGTGCGCGAGTGAATCGAGCAGCAGCGCGTCGGCGAGCATCGAGGTATCGGCGTCCGAGCCGAGCCAGTCGAGTACCTGCCGCGACACGTCGCGCGAGACGATCTCGCCGCGGTCGAGCCGACGCATGACGTCGGCGAGTTCGCGGGCGGTTCCGAACGATGGGGTCCACGGATGCTCGGGGCCGCGCTCGTCGCGGATGTAGTCGAGCAGCCCCGTGTCGCGCAGCCCGAGCTCGCCGGCGACGGCGCGCACGCGCTCGAGCCCGCAGAGGTGAATGAGCGCGTTCGTCGCGAGGTTGTCGCTGAACGCGGCGACGAGCAGGGCCGCGTCGGCGACGGTGACGTGCTGGTCGACGAAGCGGTAGAGGATGCCCGAGTCGGCGACGCGATGCGCCTCGGGAATCTCGGTGCGCGCATCCGCCCGCAGCGTGCCGTTGAACAGCCGCCGCGCGACCTCGACGAGCAGGAAAATCTTGCCGACGCTCGCGGTCTTGAGCTGCGCATCCGGCTCGTGCTCGAGCAGCACCTCGGCGCTGTCGAGTTCGACGATGCGGATGCTCCAGCGCACCTCGGGCCGCAGCGGCGGCATCGTGAACGTCACCGGCTACACCTCGTCGGCGATGGGGCGGATGCTCGGGGCGGCGTCGAGCAGCGTCTGCGTGTACTCGTGCTGCGGGTTGAGCAGCACCTGCTCGGTCGGCCCGTGTTCGACGATCTCGCCGTGGTACATCACGGCGACCGTGTCGGCGATGTTCCAGGCGAGCCCGAGGTCGTGGGTGATCACGAGCGCCGCGAGCCCGAGGCGCCGCCGCAACGAGAGCAGCAGGCCGAGGATCTCGCCGCGCACGGAGGCGTCGAGCGACGCGACCGGCTCGTCAGCGATGAGCATCTCGGGTCCGAGCGCGAGGGCGCCCGCGATGACGACGCGCTGGCGCTGCCCGCCCGAGAGCTCCTGAGGAATCGCGTTGAAGAACTGCTCGGGCGGCGAAAGCTCGGCGTCAATGAGGCTCTGGCGCACGCGCTCCATCTCGTCGCCGGCGAAGCGCTGGATGCGCAGGCCCTCGGCGACCGACTCGTAGACGCTCATCTTCGGGTTGAGCGCGGCAGAGGGGTCTTGCAGCACGAGCTGCACCTGGTTGTGGAACTCGCGCAGCGCCCGGCCACGCGTGGGTAGGGGTGCCCCGTTGAACTGGATGCTCGACCCGGCGTCGGCGGGCTGCAGCCCGATGAGCGTGCGGGCAAGCGACGACTTGCCCGAGCCCGATTGGCCGACAAGCGCGAGGATCTCACCGCGTCGCACCTGCAGGTCGACATCGCGCACGGCACGCACGAGCCGACCTCCGGAACGGTAGGTGACGCCGACGTTCTTCGCGTCGAGCAGCAGCGGCGCATCGTCGGCGACCCCCGCATCCGCCGGCTCGTCGGCATCGGCATGCCGGGTCACCGGCCGCAGGCGCGAGTTGGGGTCGCCGATGGTGGGGAAGGCGCTCGCGAGCTTGCGGGTATACGGCTCACGCGGCTCGAGGCAGATCTGCTGCGACGGGCCGACCTCAATGAGCTCGCCACCGCGCATCACCGCGATGCGCTCGCAGGCGGTCGCGAGCACCGAGAGATCGTGGCTGATCATGAGCAGCGAGATGCCGCGCTCAGCGACGAGGTTCGAGATCATCGTGAGGATCTGTTCCTGCACGATCACGTCGAGGGCCGTCGTCGGCTCGTCGGCGATGATGATGTCGGGCTCGCAGGCGAGCGCCATCGCGATCATGACGCGCTGCCGCTGCCCGCCCGAGAGCTCGTGTGGGTAGGACTGCGCGCGCTCGGCCGGCAGGTCGACGTCGGCGAGCAATTGGGCGACACGCTGCTTGCGCGCCGACTCGGTCTTCCACGAGTCGGAGAGGTGCAGCTCGAGTGCCTCGATGATTTGCTGGCCGACGGTGCGCACAGGGTTGAGCGAGTGCATCGCGCCCTGGAAGATGATCGATGCCTCTGCCCAGCGCAGTGCTCGCAGCTGGCCAAAGTTGAGGCCGGCGAGATCGGTGTCGCCAACGAGCACCCGGCCCGTGAGCTTCGAGGTCTTCGGCAGCAGCCGCAGCACGCTCATGACGAGCGTCGACTTGCCCGAGCCCGACTCGCCCGCGATGCCGAGGGTCGAGCCCGAGGGCAGCTCGAGCGTCACATTCTTCACGGCGTGCACCTCGCCGCGGTCGTTGCGGCCCGAGGTGCGGTAGACGATCGAGACGTCTTCAAACAGCAGGTCGGGCATCAGCGCTTCCTTAGCGTCGGGTTGAGGATGTTCTCTACGGCGCGGCCGATCAGCGTGAACGCGAGCACGACGAGCACGATCGCGAGGCCGGGGATGAGGATGTACCACCAGTAGCCGTTCGAGGCGCTGGATGCGTCGGTCGCGTTCTTGAGGATCGTGCCCCACGACTGCGTGAGCGGGTCGCCGAGGCCGAGGAACGCAAGGGTCGATTCGGCGATGATCGCCGAGCCGATCGTGAGGGTGGTGTTCGCGAGCACGAGCGGCAGCACGCCCGGTAGCAGGTGCTTCAGCATGAGGTGCCAGTGGCCGGCGCCGAGGGCGCGCGAGCGTTCGATGTAGTCGCGCGACTCGACTGCGAGGGTCTGGGCGCGCACGACGCGGGCGGTGCCGGCCCACGAGGTGAGGCCGATCGCGATGATGATCGTGAGCGTGCCGCGCTCAAGCACCGACGAGAGCACGATCGCGAGGATCAGCGAGGGCAGCACGAGGAAGAAGTCGATGATGCGCATCATCAGGCCGCCGAACCAGCCGCGGAAGTGGCCCGCGGCCATGCCGACGATCGTGCCGATGATCATCGACATCGCGGTTGCGGCGATGCCGACGGCGAGCGAGGAGCGTGCGCCCCAGACCATGCGCACCCAGAGCTCGCGGCCCTGGTTGTCGGTGCCGAGCAGGTGCTCGCCCGAAGGTGGCGCGAAGCGGTCGGGGGTGCCGATCTTCGTGACGTCGAGCATCCAGTCGGGCGCAATGATCGGCGCGATGAGGGCGATGGCGCCGACGATGACGAGGAACACGAAGCCAAACATGCCGGCCTTGTAGGCCGAGAAGTCGCGGCAGAACTGCGAGAACGATTTCCACTGTCGGGCCCGGGCCATCTGGCCGGGGGAGCGGGTTGCCGTGGTGGTCATGCGCGCCTCACTCGGGGGTCGAGCTGGCGGTAGATGAGGTCGGCCAGCAGATTCATGACGATGATGATGGCCGAGAACACGACGAAGGTGCCCTGCAGCAGCGGGAGGTCGGGGCCCTGGATGGCCTCGAAAGTGAGCTTGCCGAGACCGGGCCACGAGAAGACCGTTTCGACCGTCACGGCGCCAGCGATGAGGCCGCCGATGTGCATGAACACGAGCGTCACGGTGGGTAGCAGCGCGTTCGGCACGGCGTGGCGCTCGCGCACGAGGTCCTCGCGCAGTCCCTTTGCGCGAGCGGTCGTGAGGTAGTCGGCGTTCATCTCCTCGATGAGCGAGGAGCGCATGACCATGAGGTATTGGGCGAACACCACCGCGACCATCGTGAGCACCGGCAGCACCATGTGCGAGATGACGTCGAGCGTGAGCCCGAGCGGATCAGTGGGGGCCCCGGGCGAGCGCATGCCGCCGGTCGGGAACCAGCGCAGGGTACCGCCGAAGACCATGAGCATCAGCAGGCCGAGCCAGAAGGTCGGCACTGACCAGAACACGAGCGAGATGCCCGAGGCGATCTTGTCGAACGTGCCGCCGTGGCGCCAGGCCGCGCGCTGCCCGAGCCACAGACCGAGCACGATCGCGAGGATCGCGGCGGTGCCGGTGAGGAGGATCGTCGGCCAGAAGTACTGGCCGATGAGCTCCGACACCGGCCGGCGGTAGACGTAGCTCTCGCCGAAGTTGAGGGTGAAGACATTGCCAATGAAGTCGAAGAACTGCTGGAACAGCGGCTTGTTCAGGCCGTACTGCTCGCGCAGCGTCTCGATCTGCTCGGCTGACATGGGCCGCTCCCGGGCGATCTTGGCGACAGGGTCGCCCGGGAGCAGCTTAAAGGCAAAGAAGCCGAGCAGTACCACCATCACGAGGCTGATCGCCGCACCGCCAAGCTTGGCGCCGAGGTAGCGCCAGAACGAGGAATCGCGTTGCGGTTCCTCCGCCTGCGCGGTGGTTTGAATAGCGGATGTTGACGGTGGTACTGCATTCGACATGTCGGCTCGCTTCGGCGTTGTTACTCGATGTCCGCGGACTTCTTGCGGCGCGAGATCATCACCACGACGACGATCGCGGCAACCACCACGACACCGCCGATGACGATCCACAGGCCGGTCTGCGAACCGCCGCCCGAACCGCTCTCGCCCACCGGAGTCACGTCCATGAAGCCCCAGTAGCCGGACTGGTTCGCGATGATGCCGTTGTCGGTCGGCATCTTCGTGAAGTTCTCGAAGCGGTCCGAGCGGTAGGCCTCGAGCTGGTTCGGGTAGTAGAGCGCGACCTGCACCGAAGCGGTGTAGTTCATCGCGAGCATCTCGTGCACGAGCTCGACGCGAGCATCATGGTCGAGCTCGGTGCGCTGCTGCTCGTAGAGCGAGTCGAACTCCTCATCGCAGTAGCCGTCCTGCGTCGTGCCGCCGTTGCCCTCGGTGTCGGTGGGCAGGTTGGCGCAGGTGTTGATGCTGAGCTGGTAGTCGGGGTCGGGGCCGAGCGACCATCCAGAGAAGTACATGTCGTAGTTCCCCGCGGTGGTGTTCGCCGAGAGGGTGTCGCTGTCGGTGGCCTCAACCTTGAGGTCGATGCCGATGTCGGCCATCCACGGCTGAATGTACTCCGAGAGCGCCTGCTCGGTCGGGTCGGAACCGTCGATCTGCAGGGTCAGCGTGAGCTTTTCCCCGTCCTTTTCACGAATGCCGTCGGCGCCCTCGGTCCAGCCGGCCTCGTCAAGCTGCGTGCGCGCGGCCTCGGGGTCGAACTCCATGATCGAGGGGTCGTCCTCGGGCAGCATCCAGGTCTCGTAGCTCGCGGGCACGAAGCTCGTGGCGTGCACGCCCTGGCCGTCCATGACGTTGTCGAGCAATGCCTGGCTGTCGATGCCCTTGCGGATCGCCTGGCGCACCTCGACGTCGGCGAGCGCGGGGCTCGAGTTGCCGTAGGCCTCGCCGTCGCGGGTGACCTGCCCCGGGTTGATGGCGATGGACGTGTAGCGGCGGCCCTCGCCGGAGCTTGTCGTGATGCCTTCCTCGCCCTCAAGCGCGCTGAACTGCTGCGGCGTGAGGCCCGAGATGAAGTCGATGTCACCGGCGCGCAGCGCCTGGATCGACGCATCGCTGTCGGTGTAGTAGACGTACTGGAGCTTATCGATGCTCGGGGCGCCGCGCCAGAAGTCAGGGTTCGCCTTGAGCACGAAGCCCTCGTTCGCGGAGTAGCTCTCGAGGATGTACGGGCCCGAGCCGACTACGTCGCTGTCGTTCGCGTACTCCGACGGGTTGTCGATCTCGCTCCAGACGTGCTCCGGCACGACCGGGATCTCCTGGCCGGGCACGGGCGCTTGCGGCTCGTTGAGGTTGATGATCAGGGTCGTGTCGTCGGGGGCCTCAACCGATTCGAAGTTGCTCACGAGGCTGCCGTTGGCGGTGCCCATGAGGTCGTCGTTCATCATCTGGTCGTAGGTCCACTTGACGTCCTCGGCCGTGATCGGCTCCCCGTCGGACCAGGTCATGCCTTCGCGGATCTTGTAGACCCAGCGAGCGCCGTCCTCCTCGGTCTCCCACGATTCGGCGAGGCCACCGGTCGGTGAGCCGTCTTCGGCGCTGTACTGCACGAGGTTCTCGTACATGTACCGCAGCGCGTTGGTCGGCGTGAGGTAGATCGAGGTGAATGGATTGAATGAGTCGATGAAACCCGAGGTAGCCAGGCGCATGGTGGTGGCGCTGACCGCTGACTCGGACGGCGATGCCACAACGGGCCCCGCGGGCGACAGCGAGAGTCCGACTGCAGCAGCGGTTAACGCGGCCGCGGTGCGAAACGCCAGAGGTCGAATTTTGGTTCGCAACGTGGATCCTTTCAGCCGCGAGTTCATCTTTGACCCGCGGTTGCACTTGATTATTACCGGGAGATTTCCAGCGGTCAATAGATCCGTTACGTATCCTGAACCCAAATGCGATTGGAATCCGCGAGATGCTCGCGATTTCCCATATTCATGCGCGCTCATTGATGCAGGATGCGTAACGCATCTTGGCACGTGCTGTCGCGGAACCGCGGGTGGGAATCACCGAATTTGCAGGAATTGCTGCAATTGAACGATTCGCTCGTTGAGGGATGCGAGGCTCGCGTGCTCGGTGGTGGCGTGAGCGCCGGCGCCGCGCGGTCCGAGCCCGTCGACTGTCGGGATGCCTGCCGCGCCGAGGAAGTTCGTGTCGCCGCCGCCGGCGGCGGGGCGCCCCGCAAGGCCGAGTTCACGGGCGAGCGCCTCGTCGCCGGGGCTCGGCTGCCAGGTTGGGCGCTGGCTGAGGCGAGTGACGCGCAGGGTCGCGCCGGGGCGGATGGGCGCGAGCGCGGCGAGGTGGTCGAGCACCCGCGCCTCCGACTCGGCATCGGCGAAGCGGAGCCCGAGCTCCGCGTGTGCCGCATCGGGGATCACGTTTGCGCGCCCGCCGCCGTGCACCGTGCCCACATTGCAGAGCACGGGGCTCGAGAGGCCCGGGTCGCTCGTGATGGCGCGCACGCGCAACAGCTGGTCGATGAGCTCGTCGATGGCCGAGACGCCGGCCTCGGGGTCGAGGGCGGCATGGGATGCGCGGCCGGTGACCTCGAGGCGCAACCGGCAGCTGCCGCGGCGCCCAATCTTCAGAGCGCCGTCGGGGTGCGGTGACTCGAAGCCGATGGCCGCGGACGCGCCCTCGGCGCAGCGGAGCACGAAGTCGCGCGAGTTCGGCGACCCGACCTCCTCATCGCACACGAGGGCGATGCGCACGGCCCGATGCGGCAGTCCGTGCAGGGCGCGCAGCGCGTGCACCATGACGACAATGCCCGACTTCATGTCGAAGACGCCGGGGCCGTGCACGACGTCGCCGTCGACTCGCCACGGCACCTCGCCCGCGAGCGTGCCGACGGGCCATACGGTGTCGAGGTGGCCGACCAGGAGTACCGGGGCGCCCTCGCCTGCGAGCTCGGCGCGCAGGTTCGTACCCGCCGGGGTTACCTCCGTCGCGACGGTGGCGCCGCAGGACTCGAACTCGACGGCGAGCAGTTCGGCCAGCCGCGCGCTCGCGGCGGTGTCGTTCGACGGTGATTCGATGTGCACGAGGCGATGCAGCAGTGCTAAGGGTTCGGAATCACGCATGTTAGGAAACGTATCCTTCCCTTGTGAGCGACGCAATGGCGCTATATGCTCACGATCAACTCTGCACGACGGGGAACTATAGGAGACGTATGATGGCGCATCAGTCGTCACTCGTGGGGCGGCGCCTGGCTGGTGCCGACGAGTTGCACGAGGCCGCCGAGCTCTACACCCGGGTGTTTCGGTACGAGCCAAAGCGGGTCAACCTGAATCCCCTTCTTGTGCAGGCGATGATTCGCAACGGTGGCTCGGCCGTCGGCGTCTACGACGATGACCGCATCGTTGGCTTTGCCTATGGCTTCGCGGGGCGCGACCGCGATCGCGTCGACTTTCACTACTCGCAGGCGGCCGTCGTGGCGCCCGAATACCAGGGCCGCGGCATCGGGCGCCGGCTCAAGCTGCTGCAGCGTGATGTCGCGCTCGAGTGGGGGCACGAGCGGATGCGCTGGGCCTTCGACCCGCTCGTCGCGCGCAACGGCCACTTCAACCTCAACACCCTCGGTGCGGTCGGGCTCGGCTTTCACCCCGACTACTACGACCGGGCCGACACCGACCGCGTCATGGTCGAGTGGGACCTCACGGGTTCGACGGCGCGTGAGGCCAGCGCGGCCCCGGTGCTGACGACCGTGGACTGGGGTGCGATCGTCCGCGACGACGAGCGCGCCTGGATCGGCGTGCCGCGCCATACGCCGCCGCTGGGCTCGACCGAACGCGAGCGAGTCGCCAGCCGGGTGTGCGCATCCCTCGACGGACTGCTGCGGGCCGGCAATGTGCTCGTGGATTGCCTCGTGGTCTCCGAAGACACCTCGGTGTACCTCGCGGTGCCGCGAGAACCAGGAGGCCGGGCATGAGCGAAGAAGACCTCAACCGCAGCCTCGTCTCGCCACGCGACCGCTTCGGCAATCGCGTGCGCAAGAACCTGAGCGCCGCGACGATGCAGGAGCGCGTCGTCACGAGCGACACCCGCGCCCTCGCGGACACCTACGCGCGCCTCGACGAGAGCGGGGCGGCGCAGCAGGCCGCTGCCGTCGTGCTCGGCGCGCGGCGGCGCTTCATTGCAGGCGAGGGCAAAAGCGCTGCCTACGCGCTGCTGCTCGCGACCGACCTCTCGGCGACACTTTCGAACATCCACCTCATCGAGGGCCGCGCGCTCACCCCGATCGTGGCGCTCACCGATGTGCGCGAGACCGACGTGCTCATCGTCTTCGCGATGCGCCGCTACAGCGCCGAAGTGATCCGGCTCGGGCGACTCTTCCACGAGGCCGGGGGCCAGCTCATCTGCATCACCGACAGTGAGTCGGCGCCGCTCGTCGACCTCGCGAACGTCGTGATCATCGTCGATACCGGCTCTGCCTCGTACGCCGACAGCCCCACGCCGGTCGTCGCCGTGGCGCACCTGCTCAGCACGCTCATCTCGGCGAGCGCGAAGGGGGCCCGCCGTCGGCTCACCGAGCGCGACCGGCTGGCCCAGGAGCTCGGGCTCTACGAGCCCGATGAGGAGGCGCTCAGTGAGAATTGACCGCATCCGCCTCTTTGAGGTGTCGCTGCCGCTGCGCCGCAGCTTTGAGACGAGTTCGCACCGGAAGAGCGCGATCACGCACGCGCTCGTCGAAGCCACGAGCGCCGACGGTGCGGTTGGCTGGGGCGAGATCGCGACGCCGCAGGACCCCTTCTTTGGCGCTGAGACGACCGGCACTGCCTGGCTCGTCGCCCCCGAGTTTCTCGCGCCCGCCGTGCTCGACCGCGAGTGGGCGCACCCCGAGGAGCTCGAGGCGGCGTGGGCGAAGGTGCGTGGCCACGAGTTTGCGAAGGCTGGCTTCGTTGGCGCCGCGTGGGATCTATTCGCGCAGTACCAGGGCCGCTCACTCGCCTCGGTGCTCGGCGGCACCCGCGAGGTCGTGCAGGCCGGCGTCTCGCTCGGCATCGAACCGTCGATCGACGCCCTGCTCGAGCAGGTGCAGCGGCAGCTCGACGCCGGGTACTCGCGCGTCAAGCTGAAGATCGCGCCCGGCTGGGATTTGGAGCCGGTCACGGCGGTGCGGGCCGCGCATCCGCACCTCGACCTCCACGTCGACGCGAACGGCGCGTACGACTGGAGCGATGAGGTTGCCGAGTTGTTCGAACGGCTCGATGCGAGCGCGCTCACGATGATCGAGCAGCCCTTCGGCGTGCGCGATTTTCTCGCGCATCAGCAGCTACAGCGGCGCATCGCCACGCCGATCTGCCTCGACGAGTCGGTCGTGCAGCTCGACGACCTTGAGACGATGGTCCGGCTCGACGCCGGGCGCATCCTCAACGTCAAGGTGTCGCGGATGGGCGGGCTCACGCAGGCGCGCCGCGCGCATGACCGCGCGAGCGAGCTCGGCGTGCCGGTGTGGTGCGGCGGGATGCACGAGTTCGGCATCGGTCGCGCCGCGAACGTCGCCGTGTCGTCGCTGCCGAACTTCTCTCTGCCCTCTGATGTTTCGGGCAGCGACAAGTACTACGAAGAAGACATCATCCAACCAACGGTCGCCGCGCACGGCGGCACCGTCGCGGTGCCGAACGTGCCCGGCCTCGGCTACGAGGTGCGGGCCGATCGCATCACCGAACTGGCCAACCGAGTGTGGGACTCCGCCGCCGCGCGGGTTCCGGAAGCAGAGGAAGTATGAGCCCGAAATACCAGGTCATTGACGGTCACAACGACTTCGCGTGGGAGTGCCGCAAGCAGTTCGCGTACTCGACCGAGCCGTTCGGGGGACCGATTGCGACGACGCAGACTGACTATCCGCGGCTGCAGGCGGGCGGCGTCGCGGGCCAGTTCTGGTCGGTGTGGGTGAACCCCGACAAGGTCTCCGGGGCCGAGCAGGTTGTCGCGACGCTTGAGCAGATCGATTTCGTGCGCCGGCTCATTCACGACTACCCCGACCGTCTCGCGTTCACGCCGACCGCTGCCGAGGCGCGCGCCGCTATTGCCGAGGGCAAGATTGCCTCGCTGCTCGGCGTCGAGGGCGGCGCGCAGATTCACGGCTCGCTCGCGGTGCTGCGCAACTATGCGCGGCTCGGCGCGCGGTACATGACGCTGACGTGGTCGCGCACCATTGATTGGGCCGACTCGGCGACCGACGAGGCGCGCCACGGCGGCCTCACCGACTTTGGCCGCGAGGTGGTGCGCGAGATGAACCGCATCGGCATGCTCGTCGACCTCTCGCACGTCGCGCCGTCGACGATGCGGGCTGCGCTCGAGGTGACGCAGCGTCCGCCGATGGTGAGCCACTCGGGCGCGATTGGCATCAACGACCACCCGCGGAACGTGCCCGACGACGTGCTCGCCGAGATTGGCGCGCGCGACGGGGTTGCGATGGTGACGTTTGTGCCCTCGTTCCTTACTACCGAGGAGCCGGTGACGGTGAAGCACGCCGCCGACCACGTCGACCATTTTCGCGAGGTGGCGGGCGTGCACGCCGTCGGCCTCGGCGGCGACTTCGACGGCTCGGCCGATATGCCCGTCGGGCTTGAGGATGTGGGCGGCTACCCGGCGCTGTTCGAGGAGCTTGAGACTCGGGGCTGGAGCGAGCAGGAGCTGCGGGGCCTCGGCACCGAGAACGTGCTGCGGGTGCTCGAGGCATCCGACGACGACTACCGGGCCTTTATCTCGGAGGTTGGACGATGACCCCGAAGGTGCTGGTGGTGACGAACTCGTCGCAGTCGGGGCCGCGCCGCCTCGGCGAATGGCTCGCCGAGGCGGGGCTCGAGGTTGATGAGCGCATCGGCGAGGAGGGACTGCCGGACGAGCTCGACGGGTACGACGGCCTGGTGCTGCTCGGCGGCGGCCTTATGCCCGATGCCGACGACGAGGCGCCGTGGCTGCCGACTGAGCGCGCGCTCACCGCATCCGCTCTCGAGCGCGGGGTGCCGACGCTCGGCATCTGCCTCGGGGGCCAGGTCATCGCGAAGGTGGCGGGCGGCGAGGTGCGCGCCGAGTACGGCACGCCCGAGAGCGGCGCCGTGCTCATCGAGACGACGCCCGAGGGCCGCGAGGACCCGGTGCTCGGCGTGCTCGGCGAGGGCGCGCACATGATTGAGAACCACGTCGACCAGATCACCCAGTTACCGCCGACCGCGGTGCATCTTGCCGCATCCGCCGACGTTGCGAACCAGGCGTTTCGGGTCGGGCCGCGCATGTGGGGCCTGCAGTTTCACCCCGAGGTCGGCGCCGAGCGCGTCGCGAAGTGGGACGAGTCGGCGCTCGGCCGCAAGGGCTTCGATAAGGCCGCGCTCGCGGCGGCCGCGATGGCCGTGAACGATGAGAACACCGAGGCGTCGCGCAAGCTCGCGCTCGCGTTCGCGCAGCAGGTACTCGAGTTCGCGGGGGTGGAGCGATGACGAAGCACGTGGTGGTTGTCGGAGGTGGGCTCATTGGGCTCTGCACGAGCTACTGGCTGTTGCGGGCCGGGCATCGCGTCACGATCGTTGAGCGCAGCCACCTCGGCGCTGGCGCGGCGACCGGCAATGCGGGCGAGCTGACGCCCCAGATGGTCGCGCCGCTCGCCTCGAGCAACACGGCGCGCGACATCGTCTCGGGATTGTTCTCGACGAGCTCGTACCTCTCTATTTCGCCGCTCAAGCTGCCGCAGCTTGCGGGCTTCGGCCTCGGATTCCTCGCCTCGTCGCTGCCGCAGCAGCGAGCGAAGGGCGACGCCGCGCTCGCGCAGTTCCTGCCGCACATGCTGCCGAGCCTCGAGGCGATGGCTGCCGATGGGGTCGACACCTCGGGTGGCGGCTCCGGCTACCTCATGACCGCGCGCGACGAGCCGACGCTGCTTGCGGCGCATGCGCTCTACGCCGACCGCGCCGCGCGGGGCTGGGCCGAGGCACCGGGCGAGCCGCTCTCGGGCGCCGCGCTGCGGGCCGCCGAGCCCGCGCTCACCCCAGAGACCGAGTACGGCTTCATGCTGCCGGGCGAGTTTTCGCTTGACCCGGTGACGTTCGTGGCCAGTCTGATCGCGCGGGTCGAGGCGCTCGGTGCCGAGGTGCGCACGGGCCTCGAGGCCGTACGGCTCGGCTCGGGTGCATCCGTCGTCTGCCGAGATGAGGATGCGCGCGAGGTTGAGGTGCGCGGCGATCGTGTCGTGCTCGCCTCGGGTGCCTGGACCACTGGCCTGCTCCGCCGCTCGGGAATCTTCTGCGCCGCATCCGTCACCGCGGGCAAGGGTTATAGCTTCACGGTGCCGGTCGAGCAGATGCCGGCGACGCTCGTGCACTCGATGGACCTGCACTGCGTCGCGATTCCGATGCACGGCCGCCTGCGGATCGTCGGCATGATGGAGTTCGACGGCATGCCCGAGCGCACGAATGCCGACCGCTTCGACGTGCTCGCCGGCTTCGCGTCGCAGGTGATCGCGGGCGCCGACTGGGAGGCGCGCACCGACGAGTGGATGGGCCCGCGCCCGATGACCTCCGACGGCCTGCCGCTGCTCGGTCGGCTACCGGGCCGCGACGAGGTGATCGTCGCGGCGGGCCACAACATGCACGGGCTGTCGCTCGGGCCGCTGACGGGGCAGATCGTCACCGACCTGGTGGATGGCCGCGAGCCCGGTGTCGAGGGGTGGCGGTTTGATCTGGGGCCGTTCGCGGTGCGGCGGCTGCTCTAGCCGGCCGGGTGCCAGAGCCTGGCCGCGGCGTCGCGCTCGTAGGCCTTGCCGCCGGGGAAGCTGACGAGTTCAAACTGCATGCCCCATGGGCTGCGGAAATAGACCCAGCGCTGCCCGGCGGCGGCCTCGGCGCTCGCGACGGGCTCGCCCATCACCTCGATGCCCTCTGCGCGCAAGTAGGCCACCGCGGCGTCGAGCTCGTCGACGTAGATCGCGAGGTGGTGGCCGCCGATGTCGCTGTTGCTCGGCTGCGGGCGCTGGCCATCGGCGGCGTCGTACTTGAACAGTTCGATGTTGCTGCCGTTGCCGAGGCGAATGAAGCGGATCTCCTCGATCACCGTGCGCGGGTGCACGCCGATCTGCCGCAGCATCCAGTCGTCGTCGGCGCGCTTGCCGCCGAGCGTGTAAATGAGCGTGCCGCCGAGGACGCGGACGAAGAAATCCTCGGCCTCGTCGAGATCGGGCACGGTGATGCCGATGTGGTCGGTGCCGTGCATGCCAGGAAGCGCCATTGGTAGTCCTTTCTGGATCCAACTCTAGCGAGATTGGCGGCAATAGGGCGGAAAATCGCGGAATTATCTGGATATTGCGCGCGGATTGGATTCAATCTAGGGTGGTGGTGTTACACGCAACCCGGCAAACCGCCGATCAATGGAGATACTGATGCCGCGTCGTCGCCAATTGGAAACCAATGTCCCGTGGGTACAACTGAGCACCACCACGGCTGACTGGAAGCGGGCCGACCCGAAACTGCTCGGCACCATGCTGAGCCAACTGCACCTCATCCGCGCCTTTGAAGAGAAGGTGCTCGAGCTCGCCGGTGAGGGGCTCGTGCACGGCCCCGCGCACTCGAGCATCGGCCAGGAGGGCGGCGCGGTCGGCTCGATCGTCGGCATGCGCTCGGCGGATGGGGTGAGCGGCTCGCACCGCGGGCACCACCAGTTTCTTGCCAAGGCCCTCACCCACGTGTCGGGCGGCGAGATCGACCCGCGGGCGCTCGTGTCTGGGGAGGTGCGCACCGTGCTGCAGCGCACGTTCGCCGAGATTCTCGGGCTGGCGCAGGGGTACTGTCGCGGCCGTGGTGGCTCGATGCACCTGCAGTGGTTCGAGGCGGGCGCGCTCGGCACGAACGCGATCGTCGGCGGCGGCGCCCCGTTCGCCGCGGGCAACGCGTTCGCGCAGAAGCGTGCGGGCACGAGCGACGTCACCGTGAACTACTTTGGCGACGGCGCGAGCCAGATCGGCTCGATCCTCGAGTCGATGAACCTCGCCGCCGCATGGGAGCTGCCGGTTGGGTTCTTCATCGAAAACAACCTCTACGGGGTCTCGACGCACGTGTCGGAGATCACGAAGGACACCCGGCTGTCGATCCGCGGCCAGGGCTTCTCGGTGCCCGGCTGGCGCGTCGACGGCATGGACCCGCTGGCCGTGCACCTCGCGATGGAGGAGGCGATCGAGCACATGCGCGCCGGCAACGGCCCGGTTGTGGTCGAGGCCGAGGTCTACCGCTTCTTCCACCAGAACGGTCCATACCCGGGCAGCGCCTTCGGCTATCGCAGCAAGGACGAGGAGCGCGCGTGGCGCGAGCGTGACCCGCTGGCAAAGGTCGCGAGCGAGATGATCGCCCTTGGCCTCATCACCGACGCCGAGGTTGCGCAGGTGCGCGCGGATGCGCAGGCGGCGATGAACGACGTGGCGGCCGAGTTGATCGAAGCCGACCCCGACAAGGCTGGCCGCAACCGCATCCGCCCCGAGCTCTGGCCCGAGACCGACTTTGTGAACGTCGGCGTGCGCGGCGACGCGAGCGAGCTCGACGGGCTGACCGTCGCCGAACCCGCAGCGCATGCTGGCGAGTGGCGCGACGTGAAGTTCGTCGACGCCGTCGCGCAGACCATGGAGCGTCGGATGGAGCAGGACGAGCGCATCGTCGTGCTCGGCGAAGACGTGCACCGGCTCAGCGGCGGAACGAACGGCGCGACGAAGGGGCTCGCGAAGCGCTGGCCCGAGCGCGTGCTCGGCACCCCGATCTCCGAGAACGCGTTCGCTGGCCTTGGCGGCGGCGCCGCGCTCGATGGACGGCTGCGCCCCGTCGTCGAGTTCATGTACCCCGACTTCATGTGGGTCGCTGCCGACCAGGTGTTTAACCAGATCGGCAAGGCGCGGCACATGTTCGGCGGCGACTCGTCGATGCCGCTCGTGCTGCGCACCAAGGTCGCGATGGGCTCGGGCTATGGCTCGCAGCACCTCATGGACCCGGCGGGTATCTTTGCGACCTCGCCCGGGTGGCGCATCGTGGCGCCGTCGAACGCCGCCGATTACGTCGGCCTCATGAACGCCGCGCTCGCGCTCGAGGATCCGGTGCTCGTCATCGAACACGTTGACCTGTATGCGAAGGCCGACCGGGTGCCCGAGGGTGACCTCGACTATGTGTTGCCGCCGGGCCGCGCCGCCGTGCGCCGAGCGGGCGAGGACGTGACCGTCATTAGTTACCTCTCGATGGTCGATCACTCGCTCGAGGCGATTGAGCAGACCGGCATCGACGGCGAGCTCATCGACCTGCGCTGGCTCGACCGCGCCTCGATCGACTGGGACACCATCGGCGAGAGCGTGCGCAAGACCAACGCCGTGCTGATTGTTGAGCAGGGCAGCGAGGGCACCTCGTACGGAGGCTGGCTCGCCGACGAGATTCAGCGCCGGTTCTTTGACTACCTCGACCAGCCCGTGCAGCGCGTAACCGGCCAGGAGGCGAGCCCGAGCATCTCGAAGGTGCTCGAGCGTGCCGCGATCGCGCGAACCGAAGAGGTCGTCGCTGGCCTCGAACGCGTGCGCGCGGGATTCGGAGGGACGAACTAATGCCTGTGCTCATCCGCATGCCCGAGATTTCCGCCGGCACCGAATCCGCCGCAATTGCCGGCTGGATGGTCGCGGTCGGCGACACCATCGCGCCCGGTGACGCGATCGCCGACATCGAGACCGACAAGGCGACCATCGAGTACGCCGTCGAGGAGGGTGGCACCGTCGCGGGCTTCCTCGCCGAGATCGGCGATACCGTGGCCGTCGGCACGCCCATCGCGGTGTTGGCCGGCGACGGCGAGTCCGCAGCGGATGCGCTCGCGGCGGCTGGCAGCGCTGGTGCGGCTGGAGTGCCGGCCGACGTGGCGAGTTCCGGGACCGCCGGTCCTGGCGCCGGCGCAGGTAACCCTGCGGCTATGCACGTACACGCCGGGGCTTCTGCTGACGGCTCGGCGATTGACACCGCAGTTCCACCAGTTGCCACAGCACCTGCCGAGTCTGCAACGCTCGGGGCACCTGCGGCACCTGCGGCACCTGCGGCACCTGCGGCACCTGCGGCTTCGTGTGCGACGGGAACAAGCTGCTCGACGGGCGACGCATCGCGAGGAGGGACGGCTGCGGTAGACGCCGAACCGGGCGACCACATCCGTCGGTTCGCGAGCCCGATCGCGCGTCGTCTCGCACGCGAACGCGGTCTCGACATCGCAGCGCTTACCGGCACTGGCCCTGGCGGCCGAATTGTTCGGCGCGACGTGGAAGGGGCGCTAGCTTCGGCTCAGGCGCCAGCGGCCGAAGCTCCTGTTGCGACTAGTTCTGCGGCAACTGCGCCGGCACCAGCACCTGCGCCCGAGCCCGAGCCCGAGCCCGAGCCCGAGCCCGAGCCCGAGCCCGAGCCCGAGCCCGAGCGTGAGGGTGTCACGCGCATCCCACACACCGGCATGCGGCGCGCGATTGCGCGGCGGCTCACCGAGAGCAAGTCGACGGTGCCGCACTATTACCTGAAGGCCGATCTGCGAGTGGATGGGCTGCTCGAGTTGCGCAAGCAGGTGAACGCCGCGAACTCGGGGACGAAGATCTCGGTGAACGACTTCATCATGAAGGCCGTCGCGGGGGCGCTCGTCGAGGTGCCGGAGGCGAACGCGATCTGGACCGACGACGCGACCGAGCGCTTCGACTCGGTCGACATCGCCGTGGCGGTCTCGATCAATGCAGGCCTGCTCACGCCCGTCGTGCGCGGCGTCGAGCAGCTGAGCATCAGCGCGTTGAGTGCGACGATCCGCGAGCTCGCGGGGCGTGCGCGCGACGGCAAGCTGCGCCAGCATGAGCTCGAGGGTGGCAGCTTCTCGGTGTCGAACCTCGGCATGTATGGGGTCGAGGAGTTCGCGGCGATCATCAACCCGCCGCACTCGGGCATCCTCGCCGTGGGCACCGCCTCGCCGCGCCCCGTGGTGACCGACTCCGGAATCGAGTCGGCCACCGTCATGACCGTCACCCTCTCGGCCGACCACCGCGTTATGGATGGTGCCCTCGCCGCCACCTGGCTCGCCGCCTTCAAGCGCCGAGTCGAGAACCCGCTGACGCTGCTCGTGTAAGACGCCAGCACAGCGAATCCGCCCTCGGACTGCATCTGCGTCCGCGGGCGGATTCGGCGTTGGCGTGCTGCAGCGATCGTCTGCCCAGTAAGCGGTCCCCACTAACGGCAGTAGGCAGAGTTCTCCCCGATCAGAAGGGTGCGGGATCGACGGCGGGGTCGTAGGCGAGTCCGTCGGTGGGCTTGAAGATCGGCCCCGGTGGTTCGGGTCGGGTGATGAACACGTCGCTGGTCGGGGAAGTCCATTCGAGGACGCCGCCGCCGTGGTGCCGCACTCTCCACGGGTGTTGATGTTTCTGGGTGTGATGTCGCCGACACAAATGGGCTTGGTTGTCGACGCTGGTCGCGCCGCCAGCGGCCCAGGGCACTGTGTGGTCGAGGTCGCTGCGGTGCGCGGGGCGGCGGCAGCCGGGGAACCGGCAGGTGTGGTCGCGGGCTTGCAAGAACTTCCGCATTTGCGGGGTCGCGGTGCGGGTATCGACGGTGAGGACGTGCCCGGTAATCGGGTCGGTGAGGATGCGGTCGAAGCAGGTCACGGTGCCCGCGATTTGGCGGGCTTCGAACGCGCTGATGGGTTCCATCCCGTCGATGGTCGCGATATCGCGCGGGGCATCTGGGTCGAGCAGCGTGGTGATCGGGACGATGATGCTCACCGTCGCCTGCACGCTGGGTTTCCCCTTCGCGACGGATTCGAGGATGCTTTGCGGCGTCGAGGTGAGGAGCGTCTCGATGAACACATCGGCGCGGAGTTGTGCGACGGTGCGCGGATCGTCAATGAACGCGGCATCCTCCGGGGAGAGTTCCTCCCCGGCTGCTTGCGCCTCGCGGACGCGGGCGCGGTGCGCTTTGGCGTCATGGTGGTGGTCGTCGCGCAGCTGGGTAGCTTGTTTGCTGAGCAGGTCATAGCCCGCGCGTGCGGCGACGGTGGGGATGGTCGCGGAGAGGATCGACATGCCGTCGTCGAGGTCTTGGATGGTGACGGCGCGGTCTTCGTAGGCGCGTTCGAATGCGGTTTCGAAGTCGGCGGCGTTGAGGCGTGCCGCGAGTTTCTTGGCGTAGGTGTCAGTCTGCCCTGGCGTGTGCGTCGCCGCGTAGTCGAGGACCTTCGTGCCGTAGTCATCGCGCCGGTCGTCGTTGACCTTGTTCGCGTAGCGCAGCAGCGCGGTGGCGTGGCGGAGGGTGACGGTGGCGTCGTCGAGCGCGGTCATCCAGGCAGGGAAGGTGGTGGTGAGGCGGTGGGCGTCCCGGGCGCGGTTGGCGAGGGTGAGGTCGCTGTCATTGGTGCGGATGCCGGCGGTGCCGACGATGGATCGGAGGTGGGAGTGGAGGTGGTGTTCGTCGGAGATGAGGTGCGCGCCCGCGGTGGTGTCGCGGCGGGTGTGTTCGGCGGCGATGTCGTAGGCGACCGCCAGCATGCGGATCTCGCCGACGTCGGCGTGGCGGCGCTGCTGGTTGTAGTCGAGATAACCGGTGGTGAAACGCCTGGTGCGTTCGGTGAGGTCGTCGTATTCGGGGTCGGGGGTGGTGCCATCGGGTCGGTGCCGGGTGGATGAAATGGGTGTCACCTCCTCAAAACTGTTCGTCAGCGTGCCGGGTCTGGTGGAGCTCTTCGTTGTTGCCTTGGAGACGCACGAGCGGCCCAAAACGTGAACCAGGGTGCGAGTCTTTTTGCTGGGATTTTCCTGACCACGAGGGTGTGGGCAAGGACGAGTCGGCGACGGAATTCAGGGGGAGTGCTGGGGGACTGGTTCCACTTCACCACGAGCCACCGACATGGCCAGTGGTGCGGGAAATCGGGGGAGTTCGGGGGACTGGTTCTACTTGATCACGAGCCACCGACATGTATCGGCGGTCTTGGAATCGGAGGAATTCTGGGGATCGCAGTTAGCTCATCACGGGCCACCGACATGCATCAGCGTCGCTGGAATCGGAGGAGTTCTGGGGGGATGAGTTCCACTCCATCACGAGCCTCCGACATTGCTCGGCCGCGGCCGATAGCGGGTGATCGGGCGACTGACTTCACGAGACCACGAGCCACCGACATAGGTCGGCGGCACGGCAGCTCAGCGCTCAGCGCTCTGACTGGCCCGCACCAACCCGCCCGAACCACTCCGCGGCCCGTGCCGCCGCGACCTCGAGCCAGCGCTCGGTGTCGCGCATCGCCGCATCCGCGCCGCCTGCCAGCTCGGTGAGCGACCAGGCCTCGACCGCGCCCGTCGCCCGTCGCTGCAGTAGCGCATCCGGGGTGACGCGGCCGGCAATCACGCCGACGGGCACACCCGCCGCGTCGGCCATGCCGAAGACGATCGACGGCACCTTGCCCGCGAGCGACTGCGTGTCGAAGCTGCCCTCGCCGGTCAGCACGAAGTCGGCGCCGGCGATGGCGTCGGCGAGCCCGATCGTTCGCGCGATCTCGACGGCTCCGGGGCGGATGCGCGCCCCGAGCGTGAGCAGGCCGAAGCCGGTTCCGCCGGCGGCGCCCGCGCCCGGCGCATCCCGGTCGGCGTCGAGCAGCTCGGCGAGGCGCGCAAGGCCCGCGTCGAAGCGCGCGACGTCCTCTACCGAAGCGCCCTTCTGCGGCCCGAACACGGCAGCGGCACCGGCATCACCCAACAACGGACTCTCAACATCGGTCAGCGCTAGCAGCTCATCCGGCAGCGAGACACATCCGCTCAAGTCAACCGAGGCGAGCTCGTGCAGCCCCGCGTTGCCCGGCGACACCTCGCGCCCCGCAGCATCGACAGCCCGCGCCCCCAATGCCACCAGCGCCCCGAGCCCACCGTCGGTCGACGCGCTGCTGCCGAGCCCGATGAGCACACGCCTGGCGCCGTGCGACACGGCGAAGCGAATCGCCTCGCCGAGCCCAAACGTCGTGGCCGAGGCGGCCGTCGCGCGCGTCACCTCGGGCAGGTAGGCGATGCCACTCGTCTCGGCGAGCTCGACCACCCACGTGTCGTCGGCGAGCCGGAGCACCTGCGCGTCGACCGGCTCGCCAAGTGGCCCGCGCACGCGCACCCGCTCAATCGAGGCCCCGTCACTCGCTGAGGCCATCGCCTCGATCGTGCCCTCGCCGCCATCGGCCATCGGGGCGGCGACGCACTCGTCGTCGGGCCGCACCGAGCGCCAGCCCCGTACGATGGCGGCAGCCACATCGGCGGCGGGGCAGGTGCCCTTAAACGAGTCGGGGCAGATGACGATGCGACGATGCATGCGTCAAGGTTAGCCGGAAAGCCGTTTCCCGCTAGAATCAACTCCGACAACGACGAACATTCGGAGGGACGCATGGCGGCAGCGAAGCAGCCGGTGACGCTCGGGGATGTCGCTCGTGAGGCGGGCGTTTCGATCGCGACCGCCTCGCGCGCGATCAACGGCAGCACTCGGCGCGTGAACGAAGACATCCGCGCGCGCGTGCAGGAAACCGCAGATCGCCTCGGCTACCTGCCGAACCTCTCGGCGCAGGCGGTTGCGAAGGGGGCCTCGTCGACGATCGCGGTCGTCGTGAGCGACATCGCCGACCCCTACTTCAGTGCGATCGCCGCCGGTGTCATGCGCGGCGCGGCCGAAGAAGGCCTGGTCGTGACGGTCGCGACGGCCCATCATGACACCGGCTCCGAGGTCGAGATCGTGCGCACGCTGCGCACGCAGCGGCCAAAGGCGATCATTCTCACCGGCTCGCGCACGACGGATGCGGCGAGCCAGTCGGCGCTCGACCAGCACCTCAGCGACTACATCGCGACCGGCGGCAAGGTCGTGCTCATTTCGCAGCACCACCCGCCGTTCGACGTCGTTGAGCTCTCGAACCGTCAGGGTGCGAAGGACCTCGCGCTCGCGCTCGTGAAGCTTGGCGGCACGAGGTTCGGCATCGTGTCGGGCCCGCGTCGCCTCGTCACCAACGTCGACCGTGTCGAGGGCTTCATCGAGGGACTCGCGGAGGCGGGCATCGAGTTCGGCGGCGACCACCACGTCGAGGCCGAGTTCAGCCGCGACGGCGGCTACGCCGGCGCCCGCAAGCTGCTCTCGCGGATGCCCGACGTCGACACCATCTTCGCGACGAGCGACGTGATGGCGATCGGCGCCATGACCGCCCTGCGCGACCTCGGCAAGCTGCCCGGCCGCGACGTTTCGGTCGCCGGCTTTGACGACATCGACACTGCCCGCGACGTCACGCCGACCCTCACTACGGTCGTCGTGCCGCTCGACGACATGGGCTACCGCGCGGTCAAGGTCGCGATGCAGGACGATCCCGAGCGCGCCCCGGTGGCCCTCGCTGCCAACACATCGGTCGTGATTCGCGAGAGCACGCCTGCCCGCGGCGCCTCTAAGGGTGCGCCCTAGCCTGCACCCGCCGCGCCCGCCTAACCGCGCATCCGGCCGCCACCCCACGCGCACCAAGGCACCCCAAAACCGGCCCCCGACACAAACTCGGGGGCCGATTCTGCATCCATCGCTTGCTCGGGTAAGCGCTTTCCCATAGGATTGCCACAACCTCAACGACGAGGTCTCGCATGAGAGGACCGACATGACTCAGAACACGATTGGCATCATCGTCAACGGTGCGACCGGCCGCATGGGCTACCGCCAGCACCTCGTTCGTTCGCTGCTCGCGCTGCGCGACGAAGGCGGCTTCCCGCTTTCTGACGGCTCGCGCCAGCCGATCGAGCTCTACCTCGTGGCCCGCAATGAAGAGAAGCTGCGCGAGGTCGCCGAGAAGCACGGCGTCAAGAAGTACACGACCGACCTCGACGAGGCGCTCGCCGACCCCGACTTCCCTATCTACTTCGACGCGCTCGTCACGCAGCTGCGCGTGCCCGCGATCCGCAAGGCGATCGCGGCCGGCAAGGCGATCTACACCGAGAAGCCCACCGCCGAGAGCTACGCCGAGGCCGTCGCCCTCGCTGACGAGGCCGAGGCCGCGGGCATCAAGAACGGCGTCGTGCACGACAAGCTCTACCTGCCCGGCCTGCTCAAGCTCAAGCGCCTCATCGACAGCGGCTTCTTCGGCGAGATCCTCTCGGTGCGCGGCGAATTCGGCTACTGGGTGTTCGAGGGCGACTGGCAGCCCGCCCAGCGCCCGAGCTGGAACTACCGCAGCGAAGACGGCGGCGGCATCATCGTCGACATGTTCCCGCACTGGAACTACGTCATCGAGAACCTCTTCGGCAAGATCTCCTCGGTCTACACCGAGAAGCGCACGCACATCCCCACCCGCGTCGACGAGCGCGGCGAGGCCTACACCGCCACCGCCGACGATGCCGCCTACGCGATCTTCGACCTCGAGGACGGCCCCATCGTGCAGTTCAACTCGAGCTGGACGGTGCGTGTGAACCGCGACGAGCTCGTCGAGCTGCACGTCGACGGCACGCATGGCAGCGCCGTCGTCGGCCTCTTCGGCGCGAAGGTGCAGCCGCGCAACGCGACGCCGAAGCCGACGTGGAACCCCGATTTGCCCGACGCGAACGACTACCAGTCGAACTGGGTCGAGGTGCCGCAGAACGACGCCATCGAGAACGGCTTCAAGCTGCAGTGGGTCGAGTTCCTCCGCTACGTCGTCGGCGACGGCGAGCACCACTACGACTTCCGCTCGGGCGCCGCGGGCATGCTGCTCGCCGAGGCCGCCCTCGAGTCGGATGCGCAGGGTCGTCGCGTGAGCCTGCAGGAGTTCGCGCTCGGCAACGCCGTCGACCGCGCCGCAGAGCAGGTGGATGCCTGATGACCGCGACGCAGACGCTCGGCGCGAGCCGCGCATCCACCGACATCACGCTGCAGCTGCTCGACGCCGACGGTACGACCCGCGCGACCGAGCTGCTCGCGGCCTCGTCGTTCGCGAAGCCGACTGGCCCGCTGCGCTCGCGCACGCTGTACGCGGCGGCGCACGTGATTCCGAAGGCGCACGCCGAGAACGTGCCCGGCGCACCGGCCGATATCGACTGGGATGCGACGCTCGACTACCGGCGCCAGATCTTCTCGTGGGGCCTCGGCGTCGCGGATGCGATGGACACCGCCCAGCGCAACATGGGTCTCGACGCGGCCGCGACCCGCGAGCTCATCGCGAAGTCGGCGGAGTGCGCGCGTGAGGCGGGCGGCCGGGTCGCCGTCGGCGTGAACACCGACGGCCGCACCGAGGAGCAGCTCTCGCTGCAGGAGATCGAGACGGCCTACCTCGAGCAGCTCGCGTTCGCGCAGGAGCAGGGCGTCACGCCCGTGCTCATGTCGAGCCGGCACCTCGCCCGCGCGGCGACGTCGGCTGCCGACTACCTGCGCGTCTACGACCACGTGCTGCGCGAGGCGTCGAGCAAGGTGATCATCCACTGGCTCGGCACCGCGTTCGACCCACAGCTCGCGGGCTACTTCGGGTACAGCGACTGGCGCACCGCCGCCGACTACCTACTCGAGATCGTCGACAGCCACGCCGCGAAGATCGCCGGCATCAAGATGAGCCTTCTCGACGCCGATGCCGAGCGCTACGTGCGGGGGCAGCTGCCCGAGGGCGTCACGATGTTCACGGGCGACGACTTCAACTACGTCGAGCTCATCCGTGCCGACGAGTCGGGCGAGTATTCGGATGCGCTGCTCGGCGCGTTCAGCGTGCTCGCGCCGAACGCCTCGGCGGCCGTGCAGGCGCTCGACGCGGGCGACGTAGAGGGCTTCACGCGCATCCTCGAACCCACGCAGGAGCTCTCGCGCCAGGTGTTCGCCGCGCCGACCTTCTATTACAAGACCGGCGTCGCGTTCATGAGCTGGTTGAACGGCCACCAGCCCGCCTTCAAGATGGTCGGCGGCCTGCACTCGGCGCGCAGCCTGCCGCACCTCTCGCGCATCGTCGAGCTCGCGAACGCCTCGGGTGCGCTCGAGCGCCCCGAGCTCGCGGCCGAGCGCTGGCACGCGATGCTGCGGCTCGACGGCGTGCTCGACGCGGGGGAGGTGCGCGCATGACCATCCCGCACGCCCGTTTCTCGCTGAACCAGGCGACGATCAAGTACGCGAACCTGCGCGAGGCGCTCGACCTCTGCGTCGCCCAGGGCGTGCAGAGCATCGGCCTCTGGCGCGAGCCTGTCAACGAGGTGGGTCTCGCCGAGTCGGCGAAGCTGCTCGCCGATTCGGGCCTGCGCTTTTCGAGCCACTGCCGCTCGGGCTTCCTCACCGACCCGGATGACGCCGCCTGGCGTGCCTCGCTCGACGAGAACCGGCGTGCGATCGAGGAGACGGCGACGCTCGCCGCCGCGGGCGCGCCCGGCTCGGCCGCGGTGCTCGTCGTGGTGGCCGGCGGGATTGCCGAGGGCGGCACCATCGCGGATGCGCGGGCCCGCTTCGCCGAGGGCATCGCGACGCTCGCGCCCGAGGCCCAGGCGGCCGGCGTGACGCTCGCGCTCGAGGCACTGCATCCGATGTTCGTGTCGGACCGCTGCGTGCTCTCGACGCTCGGCCAGGCGCTCGACATCGCGGATGCGATCGGCAGCCCGGCGGTCGGCGCGGTCGTCGACTCGTTCCACGTCTGGTGGGATCCGGATGTTGCGGCGCAGGTCGCGCGCGCCGGCGCGGCCGGCCAGATCGCGACCTACCAGGTGTGCGACTGGAAGACCCCGCTGCCCGCCGACGTGCTGCTGAGCCGCCACCTGCCCGGCGACGGCGTCATCGACTTTGCCTCGCTCACCGAGACGGTCAACGCCGCTGGCTACACCGGCGACGTCGAGGTCGAGGTGTTCAACGGCGAGCTGTGGGACACCCCGTACGCCGAGGCACTCGAGGCGACCTGGACCAAGTTCAACGCTGTCGTCGGCGTGCACCTCGCCGAGGTCGTGCCGGCGTAGCCAACGCAGCGGCAAGAAGTGGCGGGCCCCCCCCCACCCGGGGGGCCCCCCCGCCACTTCGTTGTGCGCGCGCGGCGAAGTCTCGTCTCGCGGCGACTGATTAGCGGTCGACGGCACATGACTAGCCATCACGCTAATGACAGCGCACAGAACCTGGCACGCGAGTGGCGGATGGGCGGACGCGAGGGCGCGGCGCAGCCCACCGCATCCGCCGAACCGGCAGCACGGCGTGGGCCCCGCATCCAATTCAGGATGCGGGGCC